>CAKQBC010000247.1 GCA_934215995.1 uncultured Bacillus sp.
ATCGTCCCGAATTTCCGTACATCCTTGTACCTTAATTCTGTTTGGTCAGTAAAGGTGAACAAGACATGTGTATGTTTGTCAAGGTCCCCCCCGGATGGAAAGACGCCGTATTTCCCTTCCATCCGCAAATGGGATACAAGCACCAGGTCTGTCAGATAGAATAACAGGAATTTCCCCCGCCTGCCGACCTGTTCAATTACCTGCCCCTTAAGGGCATCCGTAAACTGCTCATGCTCCACCGGGTGCTTAATGATTCTCGGCCATAGTACCGTCACATTCTCTATTTCTTTCCCTACAACCAGTTGCTCCAACGTTTTCCGCACCGTTTCTACTTCCGGAAGCTCCGGCATGGCTACACTTCCTCTCAAGCTGTCTTATTTTGCATGGTACCAGGTTGGGCCATACGAATAATCAACCTTCAGTGGTACATCCAATTCAATGGCATGTTCCATTTCCTCCGGAACAATTACCTTCAGAATCTCGATTTCTTCTTCAGGGCATTCAAAAATCAGTTCATCGTGCACCTGCAGCAGCAAACGGGATTTCAATTTTTCTTTTTTTAGCCGTTCACTCATATTGATCATCGCCAATTTGATAATGTCGGCCGCGCTCCCCTGGATCGGCGTGTTCATCGCAGTCCGCTCCGCAAAACTGCGTAAATTGAAATTGCGGCTCGTGATTTCCGGCAAGTAACGGCGGCGATTCAGCAGGGTGGATACATAGCCCTTCTCTTTCGCATCCCTGACGATTTCCGACATATATTCCTGAACGCCCGGGAAGCTCTCCAAATATTTATCGATGAATGCTGCCGCTGCTTTACGGGTAATGCCTAGGCTTTGGGATAAACCATAATCGCTGATCCCATATACAATTCCGAAGTTAACCGCTTTCGCCTGCCTTCTCATATTGGAAGTAACCTCATCCGCCTCAACTCCGAATACATCCATCGCTGTTTTTGTATGGATATCCATATCTCCCCTGAAAGCCTCAATCAATCCAGGATCTTGGGCGATGTGCGCAAGCACCCGCAGTTCAATCTGCGAATAGTCAGCCGCAAAGATCGACCAGCCTTTTTCAGAAGGAACGAATGCCTGCCTTATCTTTCTCCCTTCCTCCAGGCGGATTGGGATATTTTGCAGGTTAGGGTCTGTAGAGCTTAATCTTCCCGTTTGTGTTAATGCCTGATTGAAGCGGGTATGGACTTTTCCTGTCTCTTTGTCCACCACTTTCAGCAATCCTTCAATGTAGGTCGATTGCAGCTTGCCCAACTGCCTGTATTCCAGGATCAGACGGACAATTTCATGCTGGCTTTCAAGCTTCTCCAATACATCAGCTGAAGTTGAATAGCCAGTCTTTGTTTTTTTGATGACAGGCAAGTTCAGCTTTTCGAACAAGATGACGCCAAGCTGCTTCGGTGAATTGATATTGAATTTCTCTCCGGCCATTCCGTAGATTTCATTTTCAATGGCCTCGAGCTTGGCAGCCAGAATCTCTTTCATTTCAAGAAGGGTTTTCTCCTCAACCTTAACCCCTTGGATTTCCATCTCTGCAAGGATCAGGGACAGAGGCAATTCCAATTCTTCAAGCAAAGACAATAGCTGGTTGTCTTCGAGCTCCTTGACCATCTTTTCTTTCAGCTTCCCAAGCGTCTCTGCCTTGCTGGCCAAATGCTGCGCGAGTTCTGCTTCTTGCGGAACAGCTTTCTTTGCGCCTTTTCCATAGAAAGCCTCATCCGATTGCAAGGAAATGCCCAATTCATGCTTGGCGATGGCCGATACATCTTCACCATGGTCACCAGGGTTCAAAATGTAAGATGCAATGAACAGATCAAAGTCGATGCCCTTCAGCTCAATCCCTCGCTTATGGAGTGCAACGATTGATCGTTTCGCATCATAGACAGATTTTTTCCTGTTCGGATCGGAAGCCCATTCTTTAAAAACAGAAGACCCGATTGCCAAATCCGCTGATATATAAAAATTGCCTTTATCATTGCTTAAGGCAAGTCCGATAATATCTGCCTGCTGATAGTTATCCTCAATCATCTCAAGGTAGAAGGCATTTTCATCGGAGAAAATCTCCTCTGTTATTTCCTCAACGAACGTAAAGGACGTTTGATCATAGCTTTCCTGATCATCGGCCGCAGGATCATCACCCAGCTTGTCTAAAAGCGATTGGAATCCAAGCTCCTTATAGATCGCTCTCACCTTCTCGATATCATAGCCGCCATAGGCTATATCCTCGAGCTTCACATCGACAGGGGCTTCCCTTAGAATTGTTGCAAGCTGCTTTGAAATGAGGGCCAGCTCCTTATTCTCTTCAAGCTTTTCCTTCAATTTCTTCCCCGATACCTTGTCAATCGATTCAAGGACATTCTCCAATGTGCCGAACTGGTGAAGCAATTTCAGCGCTGTTTTCTCACCAACTCCAGGAACTCCGGGGATATTATCTGAGCTGTCGCCCATCAGCCCTTTCATATCTATAATTCTGTCCGGGCTGATCCCGTATTTCTCCTGGATATATGCTGGTGTATATTTCTCTATGTCCGTGATGCCTTTTCGTGTAATATCGACCGTTGTATGCTCGGAGGCCAGCTGTGTCAAATCTTTATCCCCCGATACGACCAGAACTTCATAGCCTTCTTTTTCAGCTTCAAGGGAAAGCGTACCGATAATATCATCCGCTTCATAGTTTTCAAGCTCATAGCGGCGAATCCCATAGGCATCCAGCAATTCGCGGATGAACGGGAATTGCTCCGACAGTTCAGGCGGAGTTTTTTGGCGCCCTCCTTTATATTCTTTGAAGGTGCTATGGCGGAATGTTGTTTTTCCTGCATCGAAGGCTACGAGCATATGTGTCGGCTTCTCATCTTCAATCATTTTGTTGATCATCATTGTGAATCCGTAAACCGCATTTGTATGTATGCCTTTATCGTTGTTAAGCAATGGCAATGCAAAAAAAGCCCTGTATGCAATACTGTTTCCATCGATCAGCATTAATTTCTTTTTCAAAAGCATTTCCTCCCTGCATTTATTTGCATCCTGTATTTAAACTTATTGAAGGTATTTAGTATTCATAATATCCATCACTATCGTTTATTTTAACATGAACCGTTCAGAATCAAAAAATATCCGGAGCATAAATAGCGGACAACTTATTTCCACCCGCTTCCCTTTAAGTCCAGAGTGCCTGCCCATTGCCGCGGATGATACAAAAAAGGCAAGGAGATTGCCCTTGCCTTTCTACGAATACTTATGAAGTTTCACAATGAAGGATGTGCCCACACCCAGCCTGCTTTTCACTTCCATTTTTCCGTTATGGGCCTCGACCAGATGTTTGACGATCGCCAATCCAAGGCCGGTTCCCCCGGAGTTTCTGCTCCGTGCCCGGTCTACCCTGTAAAATCGTTCGAATATCCGCGGAATCTCTTTTTCTTCGATGCCGATGCCGCTGTCCTTCACTTCGATGCAAGCGCATGTCTCATCCTCGCTGACGATTACGTCCACACTGCCGCCCTCCGGCGTGTATTTGATCGCGTTGCTGATCAGGTTGATGAAAATTTGCTTTACACGGTGCTCGTCGGCCCACACGTTTATTTCCTTATCAGCGTATGTCGTTTTGAAACGGAGTGACTTTTTCTCGGCTTTTCTTGCAAACAGCCGGTCAATTTCCGACATCAGTTCGTTCAGGTCGAAGTTTGTGTAATCAAGCCTGAATTCCTGCCTTTCGATTTTGCTCAAATCCAACAGATCCTGGACAAGCATCTGAAGCCGGTCGCTTTCATTAAGGATGATCGTCAAAAAGTTCCTGACTGTCTTTTCATCCGTCAATTCCCCGTCCAGCAATGTTTCGGTGAACCCTTTAATCGATGTGATCGGCGTCCTTAATTCATGAGAGACATTTGCGACAAAGTCCTGCCGCACTTGCTCGAGCTTCTTCAGTTCAGTAATGTCATGGAAAACGACCACAATCCCTTTCCAGTCATCATTCGTGCCGATGATTGGCGCCCCATACACTTCAAAGTGGCGCCTTTCAATGCCGAGCGGCAGCAGCATTTGCCTCTTTATGCTTTTTTCCGTGATGAAGATTTCCTCTATCATGATTTCCACTTCTTGATGGGGCAGCACTTCATAATGCGGCTGGCCCAAAAAGGATTTGGATGAGACGGCAAACAGCTGCTTATATACCCGGTTCATCAGCGTAATGG
>CAKQBC010000248.1 GCA_934215995.1 uncultured Bacillus sp.
TCTCATAACCCCAAGCCCCGAACATGGCGCATCCACAAGGATTTTATCGAAGTATTCCCTCTGGAACAGGTCGCCGGCTTTTCTGGCATCTTCCACTGCCGTCGCAATATTCGCGAGCTGCAGCCTGTTCGCCTGCTCCTTAATCAGTTTCACTTTATGCTTGTGCAAATCCAGGGCAACTACGCTTCCATCCCCGATTCGTTCGGCAATCGCTGTCGTTTTTCCTCCGGGAGCGGCGCAGGAATCAAGCACTTGATCTCCCTTCTGCGCATCCAAAGCGTAGGCAACCAGCATGGAGCTTTCATCCTGAATGGTCATCAGCCCTTCCTTAAACGCTTCTGAATTGGCCAAATTGCCTTTCAGGCAGACAATTGCGTTCGGCACATGGCTGCTTTCCCTGACAGAGAATCCTTCGTCCGTAAGCCTTTTGATCAGGCTTTCCCTGGATATCCGTGTTTCATTGACTCTAGCCGTCTGAAGAGGGGCTGTGAGATTGCATTCGCACATCTCTTTCGTTTTCGGCAAGCCATATTGCTTCGCCCATCGTTCCACGAGCCATTTCGGATGGCTTGTCCCGATCGATATCCTTTCAATCTCATCGCTGATGGAATCCAATGAAGGCACCCCGTTGCGCTGGATATTCCGAAGCACTCCGTTCACCATATTGGAAATGCCTTTATGGCCGCGCTTCTTGGCGATTTCCACCGCTTCGAATATGATGGCGTGGTCAGGTATTTTATCCAGATAAACCATTTGATAGACGGATATTCTCAAAAGATTGAGCACCCAGCCTTCAAGCATTTTTTTATTGTTCAAAAAAGGCTCAAGAAAGAAATCGAGCGTCATCTTCCTTTGTATCGTCCCATATGCGATTTCTGTCAGCAATCCGCTGTCAGCCTGCGACAACCCGGCCTTATTGATGACCGTATTGAGCAGAAGGTTGCTGTATGATTGATTATGCTCTACGGAATTGATTAGATCGAGTGCCAGTTCCCTGACATTCCTGCTTTGTCCCTTCGGCGCCTTACTCATCATCTGCACCCAAAACAGCACCGGCCGTCAGTCCGGCTCCTGCCCCCCTTAAGTAATCGAATGCGGACATTTTCTTTTTCCCTGCAGGCTGCAGTTCCGTCACCTTGATGGCTGTACCATTGCCTGTCCGGACGCAAAATCCGTCTTCCGCCACACCGATGACTTCTCCGGGCTGTGCCGCCTTATCATCCTGGACTTTTTCGCCCTTCCAGATTTTCATTACCTTGCCGCCCAATGTCGTGTAAGCTACAGGCCAAGGATTTAGGCCGCGGATTTTATTGTAGATTTCTTCCCCGCCTGCGGACCAGTCGATTTTTTCCTGTTCGCGCTTAATATTTGGGGCGAAGGTTGCTTTTGCATGGTCCTGCGGAATGCCTTCTAATTCTCCGTTAATGAGTTTAGGTATTGTTTGCGAAAGAAGCTCTGAACCGGCGGCGCTTAGCTTATCATGAAGTGTGCCGACGTTATCATCCTCTTCAATCGGCACCTCTACCTGCGTCAAAATGTCGCCGGCATCCAGTTTCTCAGCCATATACATAATGGTGATGCCCGTTTTCTCTTTTCCTTCGAGGATTGAATAATGAATTGGGGCGCCTCCGCGAAGTTCAGGAAGCAGCGAAGCATGTACATTTATGCAGCCAAGTTTTGGGGCTTCAAGCAGTTCATTCGGCAGGATTTGCCCGAACGCAGCTGTCACGACAAGATCCGGTTTCAAAGCCAGGATTTTGCCCAGTTCCTCCGGGTCCCTTATTTTTTCCGGCTGGTATACAGGAATCCCATGTTTCAGGGCCTCTACCTTAACAGGGGGAGGCGTCATAACCCGTTTCCTTCCCACTGGACGGTCGGGCTGTGTTACAGCTGCTATTACTTCATAGCCGTCTTTAATAATTGTTTGCAGTACAGGAACGGAAAAGTCAGGTGTTCCCATAAATACGATTTTTGTCATTCTTCTTCAAACCCTTCAATTTCTTCTTCTTTTACGTATCTTACCACTTTGGATGTGAAAAGGACGCCATCGAGATGGTCGATTTCGTGCAGGATCGCCCGCGCGTAAAAATCTTCCGCTTCCAATTCATAATGATTCCCGTCCCTGTCCTGTGCCTTGATGCGGACAAAGTATGGCCGGTCCACTTCTCCGTACAACCCGGGGAAGCTTAAGCAGCCTTCGATATCACGGACGCTGCCGCCCGTTTTCAGGACTTGCGGGTTTATCATCTCCAAAGTGCCTTCTTCTTCATCTATTTCAACAATGGCAATCCGTTTTTGCACACCTACTTGCGGTGCGGCCAAACCGACGCCATCATGTTCAATCATCGTGTCATACATATCATCCAACAGCTTTGCCAATTTATGGTCGAAGACATTCACGCCTTCACATTTCTTTTCCAAAATTTCATTTGGATGCATTACGATCGGTAGAACTGACAATCTGCTTCCTCCTATAAAAACCAAAGATTGATCCTCGTCTCACATCAGCATGTGGGGATTCGGATCAATGATGATCTGCAGGTCCTTTAAGGCTTTATCCTGCTGATAATGGTCGATTATTTTTTTCAGCCTTTCTTGCAGGGCTGGTTCTCGTTTGTATTTTATCAGACATTGATAGCGATATCTATTATTGATTCGCGGAATCGGGGATGCGGAAGGGCCGAGCACGATTGCCTGCTGCGAGAGCCCGCTTTTCACATACTTGGTGATTTTCCCGGTGACGGATACAGCCGTCATCAGATCCGGATGGGAAACTGTCACTAAAGTGACATAAAAATATGGAGGATACAGATTCCTTCTCCTGATCAGCATCTCATGGTTGAAGAATTCGGTGAAATCCTGTTTGGACGCCAGAATGATCGAGTAATGTTCAGACGAATACGATTGGATTACAACCTCGCCGGGCAGCTCATGGCGCCCTGCCCTTCCGCTGACCTGGGTAAGCAATTGGAATGTTTTTTCCGATGCCCGGAAATCCGGAAGGTGCAGCATCGTATCAGCTGATAGAACACCTACCAGTGTCACATTCGGAAAATCCAGCCCTTTGGCGATCATTTGCGTGCCGAGAAGGATATCAGCCTTCCCTTCCTGGAAATGGCTAAGAAGCTTTTCATGGCTCCCTTTTTTGCTGGTCGTATCGACATCCATCCGGATGACACGCGCTTCGGGTATCAGCTTAACCAGCTCCTCCTCCACTTTTTGCGTGCCTGTGCCGAAATAGCGGATCGCATCGCTTCCGCATGCCTGGCACTGGGTACCGACTCTTTCCTCGTAGCCGCAATAATGGCATTTCAGCAGATTGTTGTACTTATGGAAAGTCAAAGAGATATCGCAATGCGGGCATTGGGTCACTTCCCCGCAGCTTCTGCACATCACAAAGGAGGAGTGGCCCCGTTTATTCAGGAACAGGATCATCTGCTCCTTCTTTTCGAGACGGTCATGGATCTTCTCAAGCAATTCGCCGGAAAAGACAGACCTGTTCCCCGCCCTCAATTCTTCCCGCATGTCAATGATGCTTACCGACGGCAAAGGGCGGCTGTTTACTCTTTCTTTTAAAGTAAGAAGCCTGTAGACCCCCTTCTGGGCCCGGGCGAACGATTCCAAGGTAGGAGTGGCACTTCCGAGAACAACCGGGCATTGGTGGTGCCTTGCCCTTTCGATGGCGACATCCCGTGCGTGGTAGCGGGGTGTTTCCTCCTGTTTATAGCTTCCTTCATGCTCTTCATCGATGATGATGATCCCTATATTGGTGAAAGGGAGGAAAATGGCCGATCTCGCCCCAACGACTACTTTCACTTCCTTACGGAAAATCCTCCGCCATTCATCGTATTTCTCTCCGACAGACAGGCCGCTGTGGAAAACGGCAACGCGGTCTCCGAACCGCTCCTTGAACCTTTTTACCATTTGCGGGGTAAGGGAAATTTCGGGAACAAGCATGATTGCTTCCTTCCCCTCCTGCAAAGCGACATCGATAGACTGCAGATAAACCTCCGTTTTCCCGCTGCCGGTTACGCCGTTCAGCAGGAAGACATCATTTTTCCTCGCTTGGATGCTTTCTTTGATGGGTTCGAAAGCGGACTGCTGCTCGGCGGTCAGGACCATATGCCGGCTCGGCTCGAATGTTCGATCCTTGAATGGGTCACGGTACACTTCGGTCTGGACAATAT
>CAKQBC010000249.1 GCA_934215995.1 uncultured Bacillus sp.
CTCCTGGGCTTCGCTTTCGAGGCTATATGAAACTGCATTTTTTGATGCGGTATCAGGCGGGTTCAAACTGAAGGAACTGTTGGGCTTCATGCCGAAATTCCTGGAGAATTGGGTTGCCATTGCACGCCCTGCCCAAGCTGTATCCGCATGTTCGGCCATCCTTTCATGGAATGAATTCTATCCATCCGCACTTTCACAGGAACGGGTTGCGGAAGCAAAAGCTAAGCTGGCTGAGTGCCGCAATAATGGCACTATCCTGGAGGATAGTCTTGCCCTGTTTGATTCGATTGCTGAATGGGCAGAGGGCCACAATATAGAGGTGGATGCCAAAATTCATTGGTTTGTCGAGGAAATACTCGATATGTCCAAACAGAATGTCCTATTGACAGGTGTCAATGGAACAGGAAAAACAGCTTTCCTTAACTCAGTCCTCGGCCAGGAATTATTCCTGGAGGAAACAGGAAATGTATTTCGCCTGAAGAATGGGGAACAGCCCAAAATCACTGTCGTTTCCGAAGAAGGAAGCTATACGGAGACGGAGGTAAGCGATCTTGTCCAGGCAGTGAATTACGATATGCAGCTGCATTCAAGAGCGATTATGGATATTGAATTCCCTTCGGGCATCTTAGAGGCATACGGGCTGGCTGTAATTGATACACCGGGGTTCAGGGGGAGAAGGGACAAATTGGCTGTCGCTGAATTTTTCCCATTGGCGGACCATGTGCTGTTTGTCCTTGATGCAGAAGATCCGTTCACTGAACAGGAACGGGATATATTGATTCAGATTATGGAAGGGGCGCCGGGATTGCCTATATCGTTCGTCATCACTAAATTGGATACAATTTATAATAAACAGGAAGCCAAGAGAATCGTCGAGGATGTGTATGTGAGAATCCAGGCCTATATACCGGATGCACGTGTCATCGCTTATTCTTCGAAGTATGAAGTGGCAGGACAGGATGGGGATGTCCGTAAGCTGTTCAAGGAGATCGCTGCAAGCGCGGAACAGAAGGAAAAACGTACGAAGAAACTTCTCAAAATGGTCCGCAGGACAATTTCATTCCTGATTGAAAAGCGGGTTGAAAAAGAAAATGCCTATATGGATTCAATCAGATGGAATAAGGACGTCGTATCAAAACTGAATGCGTCAATCCTGCAAATGAATGATTATGACAAAGAACGGGCTGCTGCCATCCGGGATGCTTATTCAGCAATCAAGGAGGAAGTGAAGGCTGAAGCAGAAGTAAGGCTTCCTGAGATATTGCGGGGTTGCTCAAGCCTTGTTAAGGAAACGAGCGATTACCGGAAAATCCATCTGGAAATCAATGAGGAGATGAATCTCCGCATCCAATCATTCTTCGACGAGGAAATTCTGCCGAAATACTATATTAACTTAGAAAAATGGCTGAAGGATGCCAAGCTGGAGCTCATACAAAGCAAACAGTATCTCGATGAAATGTCGGACACCTTTAATAACCTTTATGGGGAGGAGAAAATCAAGCTGAAAGGAGATTTCAAAGTGCTTGATGATTGGCAACGAGATATTAACCGGATGACGATTGGCACGACAATCGAACGGGAAAATATTTTCCTCCGCAATACACCATCGCAACTGCTTCTTAAAGGGGCGGGGAAAGTATTCGGTGCCATTCCTCAAAATAAATCGATGCTATACAACCAATATAAGAAGTTGATTGAGAACGAAGATTATAAAGATACGACCCATTCGGTCATCTCAAAATACATGCTCCCGTTCGATGTGTTCGAAAAAGGGATTGAACGGGACCTGAAGCTGTTCTTCAGCCAGGCGGAAAGAGAGCTGGCGGCCAAAGTTGCAGAAGGAGAGACTGAAATCAAGTCGAAGGAAAACCTGCTTCGCATCATGAGGGAAAAACCTGAAATCTACCGTGATGCCATCACGTTATTTGAAATCAGGCTGCGCCAGTATGAGTGGATGGTACAAAGCGAAAAAGAAATGAAATATGTTTGATTATGGATTGGCCCCTGGGAATTAGACTGGGGCCTCTTTTAGTTCAATCAGTATATCAGGTCATTCGTCCGCGAATGCACCGGACAGAAGCCGGTTTAAAAAGCCATTCCATCTCCTCCATATACTTCACCAAAGCGTCTTCATATGGCAATCAGTTTGCTGATGACGGGTTCTGGGTATAGAAACCTATTATTGTTAGAGAAGTTCTAGATAGGAGTGAGCCAATGGAAACGAAAACAAAGGGGCGTCTGTTGACGAAGGAAGAAATGGCCAATGGAAGCAATCTGCCCGAATGGGTCAAAAGGGAATACAAGACATTCAGCGAAATAGTGACTGACACAACATTCCCATGTTATTTTGGCATGGCTGCCGAGAAAAAAGGGGAGCTGCGCTACTCTTATATATCACATGATGATTGGTCGACCCTCCCTCAAACGCTCCGGGATTTCATGGAGCTGTTCAATGGGGACGGAAGGCTCATCAGGCATGGTTTTTTCTTGTTTGTTGAACCTGAAAAAGAGGAAGGGGATATCGGGCATTACCGCGATTATTTTTGGAGGATCCTGCAATACTTGCACGATCATGATGAAAAGCCTTGGCCGGCGGATACGCCTACCGATCCGGAACATCATTTATGGAATTTTACGTTTGATGAAGTCCCCTATTTTGTCTTTGGGAATGCACCTGCCTATAAGCAGAGGAAGACAAGGAACCTGGGGAACTCCCTTGTTTTGGGGTTCCAGCCCCGTCTCATATTCGAGGGACTGGAAGGGACCGCAAAAGGCGGCATCATGTCGCGTGAAAAAGTGAGGGAGCGGGTTGAAAAGTGGGACCGGCTTCCGAAGCATCCAGATATAAGCCATTACGGCGATGTGGACCATAATGAATGGAAACAATATTTTATCGGCGACGATTGTGTGCCGATCAGCGGAAAATGCCCATTCCATTTCAAAAAATAATGAAGCATAACCGGGAAACCCGGCCTGCTTTCTCAATAAATAAATCATGACAGGAAACCGGCAAGCAGTCGGTTTCCTGTTTTTTTTTTGTAAAAACCCTGTTCATGGCCTGCGTTTTTTCGCCTTCTTTATTTTTCCAGAAGGTTGCCGTCCCGCCGGATACATGAAACTTTCCTTGTTTATCCATACTAGCATCAAGGATATACGGCGGAGGTGGAATATGGAACGTGTTTATATACGGTTGCGCCACCGTATTCAAATCAAAGATAAGAAGGATATCTATTTGGGGGATATCGCCAAGCTGGTCGGGGAAAGCAGAATCATCGAAGACCTGGAGAAGCTTTATTTGTATAGAGTGAAAGAGTCGGACCGGAACCTGATCATTTTTGATTTTATTCAGGTGGCCGATAAGGTCCATAGGACATTTCCTGGCCTGGAGTTGCTTGGCGTGGGCCCTGATGAATCGATAGTGGAGATTTTGCCGCCTCCCAAGAGGATAAACCCGTTGTTGTTCTTACTGATTTGGCTTTTGCTTTTTGTCGGATCGGGGATTTCAATTATGAATTTCCATGAAGATGTCAGTATGCGGGCTGTCCAAACGAAACTGTTTACGATCATTACCGGGGAAGTGCAGGCAAAGCCGCAGATTTTTCAGATTCCTTTTAGCATCGGGCTTGGCGTTGGCATGGTCCTTTTTTTTAATCATTTCTTTAAGAAGAAATTCAATGAGGAACCGAGTCCCTTGGAAGTGGAAATGTTTAATTACCAGCAGGAGCTCGATCGATACAGCCTGATGAATGAAAACGAAGAGAGCATGATAACCATTGATGACATTAAGGATGATTAGTGCAGCATTTGTCGGGTTGGCAGGAGGAATAGCAACGGGGGCAGGGTTTGTGGCATTTCTGACTGTGCTTGGAGTAATTCCACGTTTGACACAGCTTTCGAAAACGCAGAATAAGATTCGCAATTATGAAGGCGCTGTTGTGCTGGGGGTCGTCTGTTTCGGATTCATTGGGCTGAGGGGCGTCGAAATGGGGCTGCCGTACGTGACGCTTTGCCTGATGGGGATCTTAAGCGGCACATTCAATGGCATGCTTGCCGCCGGGCTTACGGAAGTTTTGAACGTATGGCCGATTTTGGCGAAAAGGATCGGCATACAGGAAAAGATAATCTATCTCCTGATGGCGCTTGCGTTAGGGAAAGTGTTCGGGTCGCT
>CAKQBC010000250.1 GCA_934215995.1 uncultured Bacillus sp.
CCATTTATATTCGTAAACTTCGCCTTGCCCATGAGGGCTTCGAATTCTTTCAAAAATTGGTCTGCTTTTACTTGGGGCTTATCAGGCAAATTGATAACATACTGTTCCGTCTTGCTCATCAACAGAAAAGGATTCGCATTTCCGGTCATTTCACTGATTCCCGCTTTTGCTTCATTGCCGATATTTGGTGCCGGCAACATTGTATCCATCGTTCTATTCTGGTTTATCGGCATCGGCTGATGGGTACTATGGCTATATATCTGTATGTGACTTTGAGCCCGGGCCATAATTCCTTCGAATCGAACGGCTGCCTTCATGGCAGGTTTAAGGATATCCTCCAATTTTGTAGCCAGCCTGTTCAATGACTCTTTCAATTGCCCAATTCTCTCTAGCGCCGCTTCAGGTATATTCAAGTCAGCTTGCAGCAATGTATAGATTTTCGACAAACGGATAGCTGTCTGGGCATCCGGACGGACAAGCAATGCAATATTTCCGCCTTTCAGCGATTCTTCAAGTTTCGGCAGGACCGTTTCCATTTGGCTTAACAGCTGGCCTGTTATCATAGAAGAATCGTTTTCATCAAGAGGAATATCTAAATGTTGCAGTAAGCTTTTAATATTTTCTTCAAGGGAAATATTAGCCTCTGCTCCATTCACTAAATGGAGAACATCCGGATGTTCCTGCACTTCCACCCCATTAATCACCATTTCGATAATCATCGATTGGCTGATTCCGGCAGATGAAGCAGTTTCCGATTTAAGAAATTGAAGCAATTCCGCAAGTCCTTCCATACCTTCTGCCATATCGCCCTCGACTTGGAGCTCGTTTTCAGGCAATTCCGCCCCCTCAACCGTTTTTGCCAAAAGACTGCTGAACAGATGTCCCAACGGCGAATTACCCGCTGTATTTGCCATAATCTGATTATTGGCTGCCATGGGATTAGCAGAAACAGGAGTAAGCATGTTCATTGTCATTTTTCACCTCCCTTCATTTATATCGGCAAAAAACGACATTAGTTTTGTTCTTTTTCTACCGTTAATTTATTTGTGATCCGTGCAGCCTGTTCCGGCTCCATTCTTTCCAATATGGCTGCCAGATTATCCGCTTTAAGGTTCGATAAGATCTTTACTGATTCTTCATCTTCCATAGAAGCAAGGATCGGTGCAGCTTTTTTAGGGGCCATCGATTCATATGTTCTTACAATTTCCGTAAAAGCCTTCTTATTCTCCGTCTGCACGGCCCTCAGCTCCCTGATTTCCTCTTCGAGCCTCTCCAATTCAATATCTGACTTTTGTATTTCTTTGTCTTTTGTATCTATGATGTTTTCAAGCTTCCCTATTTGGGCCTCACTGTCCTTTATCTCTGCCTCGAGGTCAACAATTCTCTTCTCATAGGCAACTTCGGTTTCTGTTTTATCCTTATTGTCAACCAAACTGGAAATGACGGGAATGTCTTTCCCTTTTTCTTTTGTCCACTGAAAAATGTTAATGTCCAGTACAGACAAAATTACAAGTACCATCAAAGCTGTAAAAACAACCGGAATGATGGCGAACAGAAACCATTGAAACTTCGAGTAGGGCTTTTCTTCTGTTTCTGAAGGTGCTATCCTCTTTTCTTTTTTAGCCATGCAATCACCTATTTTTCTTTACCGAGGAATAGTTGGATTGAAATGTCATCCATGTTGTTTTTTTCGTCAAGCTTCTCCATTTCTTGATATCTTGCAAACTCTTTTTCACGGGTTTTTTCATACTTTTTCACTTCGATATTTTTATCCATAAGGACTTCCTGAAAAAGATTCATTCTCTCGCGTGCCTGGATCACTTCCTGCTGGTAATGGGCAATCATTTTCTCAAGATTACCCATGAACATTTGATGATGCCTGATTTCCTGGATCGGCATGCCCTCCGCAAGCTTCGTTTCCTGAAAAAGCTGGAGATCTTCTTTTTTCTTCAGGAGCTTATATAATTTGCCGGCCACTTCCTCGAACCGTTTTTTCGCCTGGCTGAATTTTGTATAGGCACTTTGCTTTTCTTTCTCTCGTATGGAAAGGATTTTCTCAAACTTATATTGGTAGTTTCCCATTTTAATCGCCACTCCCTATTAAGTTGATCAGCTGTTCCACACTTTCTTCCTTCGTTACGGCTTCGCCGGTGCCTTGCTTCAGGAATGAGATGATTTCCGGATGTTTTCGGATTGCTTCATCCATTTCCTGTGAAGACCCTTTTTTATATGCCCCTATATTGATCAGGTCTTCATTTTCCATGTACTTGGACAACAGCTCCCTGAGCCTTTCTGCGCTTCTCACATGCTCTTTACTGACAATATGGTTCATAAGCCTCGAAACACTTTTCAGTACGTTCACCGCAGGGTATTGGCCTTTATTCGCAAGGCTTCTATCCATAACGAAATGCCCATCCAATATGCCTCGTACCGTATCCGCTATCGGCTCATTCATATCGTCTCCGTCCACAAGCACTGTATAAAATGCTGTTATCGTTCCAAGAGGATTTGTGCCCGTCCGTTCCAGCAATTTAGGAAGTATCGCAAAAACGGAAGGCGTGTAGCCTTTCGTTGTCGGAGGCTCACCGATTGCTAAGCCTATTTCCCTTTGAGCCATTGCCACCCGGGTGACGGAGTCCATCATCATCATGACGTTCAAACCCTTATCACGAAAGTATTCCGCTATAGCAGTCGCAGTGAAAGCTCCTTTGATCCTCATTAAGGCCGGCTGGTCTGAAGTGGCTACTACAACTATGGAACGGGCCAACCCTTCAGGTCCGAGATCCCTTTCGATGAATTCCCTGACTTCCCTTCCGCGTTCTCCAATCAATGCAATTACATTCAAATCAGCCTTTGTGTTTCGGGCTATCATTCCAAGCAATGTGCTTTTACCTACCCCGCTGCCGGCAAATATCCCGACTCTCTGTCCCATACCCACAGTGAGAAGGCTGTCGATCACACGTACACCGACCTCAATGCCCTGGCTGATCGGCGGCCTTTCCATAGGATTGGGCGGGCTTTGTTCCGTTCCTACTGTTGCAAGCCCTTTAGGGAGCTCCGAACCATCAAGGGGCATCCCCAATGGATCTATGACGCTGCCGACCATTGATGTTCCGACTTTGATCTCCAACGGGCGGGAAGTGGCCTCCACTATGCATCCGGATGAGATATCATTCACCTCTGTATACGGCATAAGAATGATGTCTTCATCCTTGAACCCTACAACTTCCGCACGTATTTTCTTTTTGCCGCTTCTCGAAGTTACATGAATATAGCAGACATCACCAATCGAGCTTTCCGGTCCCTGGGATTCGATCATCAACCCGACAACCCTTTTTACTTTCCCATAGCGCCTGAACGTATCTAAATCCTGGATGAACGGCAATAGTTCCTCTGCTTTCAATTACTATTCCCCTTCCAAAATCTCAAATAACTTCCTTTTTATTTCGCTAAGCTGGCTATCCACACTGGCATCAATCCTGCCGGCAGAAGACTCAATCACGCAGGCTCTATCAACCAGCTCCTCATCGGGGATAATATAAAAACGTGTATCATTCGGGAAAACGGCCTGGAGCTCTTCTTTATGGGAAACAAGCAATTCATAGCAGTCCGGATTAATCCTGAGCTGCACTTCCTTAGCCTCACGGGCTTCTTTGATTGCCGTTTTGACCACTTGCAGAAATTGATCATTATCTTGTTCCAGTTCTTTTTTGATGATTTTTTTGGCGATTTCCATAGCCAGCTCGAGGATCGTCCGCTCAGCCTCCGCCAGATAAGTAAGTGAATCTTCCTTTGCCAGCTCGAGAATCTGCCTGGCTTGGACAATATAGTCACGCGCCTCTTCCCTTCCTTTTTCCTGCCCCATAGAGAATCCATCCTGATAGCCGGTTTGCCGTGCTTCTTCCTCAAGAAGCTTTCGATCCACCTCTTCCCAATGGCTTCTCTCCTGGCTAAGCTTTAGTCGAATTGCTTCCGCTTGCTGCCCTGCTTCTTTCACTATTGTTGCCGCTTCTTCTCTTGCCTTTTGGTAAATCGGCTCCACGTCCGCTATTGCGGATAAGTGCTCTTCGGAGTCCCCTGCAATCGGGATATCATGAATAGGCCTCAATGGTTTAATTGAAATGGTCCTTTTGCTTTCTTCTCTATTCTCCATCTCTACCCACTGCG
>CAKQBC010000251.1 GCA_934215995.1 uncultured Bacillus sp.
GAAGGGAGGAGTGTAAGATGAACCAGGCTGAAACACTCGCTTCACTGCTGCTGGAAGGCAATTCTGCAAAAGTTTGGGAGAACATTCAAAAGCAACCGCAGCTATCGCGCCTTGAAGTTTATCAAAATCTGATTACACCTGCGATGCAGCACATCGGCCACCTATGGGAGACGAATCAAATCACTGTGGCAGATGAACATCTGGCAACAGCAACATGTGATTTTGTCCTCTCAAAGCTCGCATACCAGCAGGAAAAAAGACAATCAAACCAAAAAGCCATGTTTCTCTGCCTGGATGGGGAACAGCATTACATTGGCCTGAAAATGGTCAACAGCCTTTTTGAAGAGCACGGCTGGGAGACGAAGTATTTTGGCCCGAGCCTGCCTTTGGAATATGCACTGAAAACGGCAAAAGACTGGAAGCCGAGTGTAATCGGTCTATCGGTCAGCATCGTCTATCACCTGCCGAAGCTGAAGGAATATGCCGAAGCATTTGCCAAGCTGACGCATAAGCCGGCTGTTCTTCTTGGCGGACGCTTAGCCGGGAAGTATGACCTGCTTCCTTATTGCTCCGATCATACAGTTATTCTAAGGGATTTGCCGGAAACAAAGGAATGGCTGCAAAACTATGAAGCGGGAGGACAGCAAAATGCAATATTTTGATCAGCCGCTTCCGCTTGCGTTTTTAAAAGCTGACAGGAACGGAAAAATAGTAAGCTACTCTGGCATAGCACGGGAAAGCTTTGACCTGAGCGAGGGGCATCTAAAAGGAATCATTGATGAGGAAAGCATAGAAAAGCTAATTCAGTACAGCTGGGAGCCTGGGCTGGATCCTGTGAAGCTGGAACTGAATATGAAGACCAGGGAAACACCGCTATCTTTATTTGAGGTCCATATTCAATGGGACAGCGAGGATTATGCCAATATGCTATTCTTGCCAAAAGACAGCTCTAATGAAAACCTGATGGATAAGCTGATGCAGCTGCAGCAGCGCCTGTCCTCAACAGACTTTGAACTTCTGGAGAAAAAAGAAGAGCTGGAGCAGGTGCTCATCCGCTTAAATCAGCTGTCCGGGCCGTTTATTCCGCTGTCGGAAACGCTGTGCCTGATTCCTTTATTTGGGGATATTACAGCAGATAAAATAAACGTTATTTCCGAAAGCTGTCTCAAAGCCGTTTTTGCCGGCGAATATGAAGAAATTCTCTTTGATCTGACGGCGGTTGGGGAAATTGAAGGAAAAGGCATTGAGAAATTCACCCAGCTGATTAAAACGCTGAACTTCATGACAGGCAGCATCATCAAATTGATTGGCATTAAGCCAAACCTGGCAAAAGTGCTGAATAACTATAAGCTGGATGAATGGGTGCAGATCGATCAATCCCTGAAGCAAGTCTTAAATGTTTATTTTAATCGGAATGAGTTAGGGGCCTCTTAGGAGGTCCTTTTTTTGTCAAAACTTCTGAATGCGAAATAGTTTGACAATTACCTTATTTAAAATCATGATAGTAAGTAAAATAATCGGAAGTCGGGGGCAGGAAAAATGGGTTTGCCGAAGGAAAGGCATAGCGGATACAGTCAAGAAGTACAGAAGGGCTCATTCATAAGGGATCTGACAGCGGAAAACATTTCATCTGGAATCATTGCAAGCACACTGGTTATGACGGGGCCGGCCCTGATCATTTTACAGGCTGCGTCAGCAGGGGGATTTACTGATCAGCAGACGATTAACTGGATGTTTGCGGTTTATTTTTTCGGGGGTGTATACAGCATCCTCTTGCCGCTTCTATATAGGATTCCCATCACAGGAGGGCATTCGATTACTGGAGCTGCCTTTTTGGCGACTGTGACTGCCCAATATTCTTATCCCGAACTGATAGGCGGGTATGTGATGTCCGGGCTGCTGATTTTTCTGGTCGGCATTTCAGGGCTGTTTACAAAAATCATTGGCTGGGTGCCGAAAGAAGTCATCGCATCCATGCTTGGCGGATTGGTTGCCGGCTATGTCGTGAAGCTCGTACCGGCCATCCAGGAAATGCCTATTGTCGGGGGAGCGGCTTTAATCGGTTTTCTGCTTTTTACGAGATATGTGAAGAAGTTCCCGCCTGTGCTCGCGGCCGTCGCGATTGCCTTTGCGGTATTGTATTTGACAGCTGATTTAAATCCGGCTAAGGAGATTGCTTATTTCCTGCCATCTATTCAAGTACCGGAATTCAGCTGGATGGGGCTCGTGACGATTGCCCTGCCGCTCGCGATGCTGATACTGAGCAATGACGCTGCACCGGGAATCGGGGCCCTCGAAAGTGAGGATTTCAAGCCGCCTATAAGTAAAATTGTCTCATCAAGCGGAGCCTTCTCCATAATCACCAGCTTCTTTGGCGGCCAGTGTGCCAATATCGCCGGCATGATGAGCGCCATCTGTGCCGGGCCGGATTCAGGGCCTAAGGAAAAGCGGTATATGGGAGCTGTTGTTTCAGGTGCGATTACGATTGTCTTCGGCATATTTGCCTGGAAAATCGTGCCCTTTATCCAGTCGCTTCCGCAGGCATTCGTTTCATTGCTGGCCGGGTTCGCCCTGATCGGCGTCCTGCATTCCAGCCTGCAAATGGGCTTCTCCGAAAACCGCTACCGGCTAAGCGCGCTCGCAGCCTTCATCGTCACTTTATCAGGCGTAAGCTTTCTCCATATCAGTGCACCCGTTTGGGGACTCATTGCCGGGGCGGTATTGGCCCGGACAATAGAAAGATAAGTGGTGACAGGCACCACCCGAAATCTGTCGAAGATATCAGAAGAGGTGTTAATAGATTGAAAGAATTGCAAAGCTTTATGAGAGAGTATCAAAAAGAGATGGGCTGGGAGATCAGCGATGAGAATTATGCC
This sequence comes from uncultured Bacillus sp., assembly GCA_934215995.1. Taxonomy (GTDB): domain Bacteria; phylum Bacillota; class Bacilli; order Bacillales; family DSM-1321; genus Bacillus_AD. Next base: position 2,877 of record CAKQBC010000251.1, read on the forward strand.
AGGAGCCGCGATTCCCTATTAAATAACTATATGCTGCTGACAACCGAAGTAGCGGAGGTTGCTGAAGAGCTGCGCAAGGCCTTTAACCTTGTCCGCGAATATGCCGAAGAAGGAATGGATGAAGAACTGGCCTTTCAATTAGCTAGTGATCAAGTAAAAGAAGAACTTGGCAAAGAACTCGCAGACTGCCTGGCCTATCTGATTAAATTCTATAACTTCTTTGGCATTGACTTGGAGGAGAGTTTTTACGGGAAAATGGATGAAGTCAGGAAAAGAAGGAATAAGGATGGGAGTTTGGCAGAAAAATAGATAGTTTGCAGCAATAATAGATTGTAATGTCCTTGAGTGAATTTCACGAAACTTATTAGAAAGGAGAACAGCCATGACCATCATGCAGGACAAAATCACAAGCCTTCTGGAAATAAATCGCAGTTTAACCCAGTCTCTTGACCTGGAGGAGATTCTAAAGAGGCTGGTGCAAGCTGCCTTTGATTTAGTAGACCATGCTGACACGACCATTCTTTACACGTTAAAGGAAGATGGATTATTGCATTTTTCCAGCGGGGTTGGGGTGGAGACTGGCTCTATGAGCCGGGTGAAGTTTGAGCCTGGTGAATCCTTGACGGGACAGGTGTTTCTGACTAAAAAGGGCGTCATTGCATCAGGACATGAGTTCAGGGAGCATATGAGCCGTATGTCTGAGACAAATTATGTTCATTTTTTTAATGGAGTCTACCGGCGTGAAGTAAAGAGCGGTATCGTTGTCCCATTGGTTTATAAGGAGAATTGCATCGGTGTGCTTGTGGTGGATAACTTCGACAAGGATGTACAGTTTACTGAAGCTGACTTTCAAGTGCTGGAGGTGGTGGCAGACCAGGCGGCTATTGCCATCATGAACTCGAAGCTTTACGAAGAAGTAAGGCGGAAAAATGAGGAACTGAGCCAATCCCTTGATATACACCGGAAATTCACGAAGATTCTGCTGGAGGGAAGGGGGACTTCGTATATCCTGGATACCATCAGTCACATTTTGGGCTCCCCTGTTATCTTTGCAGAGTCACCAATAAATCCATCCAGTTCTTTTCCGATCATAAACTCCAACGAGCTTTTCGGATATTTCCTTCTTGATGGGCCTGTTGAACGTTTGACGAATATCCAGAAGGCTGCTCTTGAGCATGCTTCAACGGCTTTGTCACTGGAGTTTGTCAGGCAGAATACGCTTTTTGAAAAAGAAATGCACCTAAGGGAAGAGGCCTTTCATGATTTGATCAATGGCGGACGTATGAATGC
>CAKQBC010000252.1 GCA_934215995.1 uncultured Bacillus sp.
CTTCATGGGAATCAACTACCCAGATATTCGGTGCGGATTCAGCATTTTTCGTTTTTGCCAGCAAAACGCCTGCATCCGGCAGGAATGAATCGTATCCGACACGGTCCACGACTTCAAGCGTATAATTATCGTACCACTTCTCCCCTCGTTGCATATCCGCGCGCCAATCATCCTCCAATGAATTCTTCGGTGTCAGGTCGACCATGCTTATGTTGATTCCGAGCATGCCTTCCCTCCCGAATTCTTCCCCTACCGGGATTTCACGCGCGAGCACATCTGTGAATACCGGTCCGGTCACAGATAATTCATCGCGGTCCAGCTGCAAGTATTGATCTTCCGAAAGGAAACCTTGTTTGATTTTATTTCTGAGCATGTGATGTGAAGGAGCTGAAGCGCCTAAAGTAGAAGGAACCATCCAGCGAGTATGGGGGCCTCCTGGTCCGTTGAAGCTTCCCCGGCTCATCAATTCCCATGGCCCTGAATAGGACCGTGATACGGGATTTGCATACGGGTTGTTGTAATTATCGGCAAGTTTCATAATATGCCCGAACTCATGCGCAAACGTTCCCATCCCGTCATTCTCCCCTTGGATGGAAACCCCTCCGCTGGCGCTCGACCATATACTGCTTGCAGCATACCAGGATGTCCATGGGACATAACGGGTTACTGCCGAATTAGGCATCCCTTCAAACGGCGGGCCAAAGGCGTCTGTGACGGATTCAGGATTTTGGAACATCATCTCCCCCAGTTCCTGCCACACACCGGATTCATCATATCCGGCATGCACGATGAACGTGAAATCATATGTTTCACCTGAGGCATCTATATCTGCCTGTGCTTTTTGGATGGCTTCCCTGCGCAGGTTCTTCCCTTCGAATCCAGGAGGCATGTTGGCCTGTTGCCCGAATTCATTCAGGCCATATTGAAATTCATTGTGATCCATACGATATGTACCAAAAGCATCGAGGTCAATCGCCCATTTGCCGTATGAATTTTCACGCCAATATTCATCAATGGTCCTGTAATTATTCAACTCTTGGGGCGTATTGAGGAAATCAAGCCAAAACTGGCCGATCTCATCGCGCGGGATGTTCCCTACAGCTATCGGGTTGCCAGCAATTTCACTTTCCTCTTCTTCACTCAAAATAAATTCCCGATCCGGAAAATCCACGATAACCAAAGCCCCTTTGATAACTCTCTCAGGTTCAATGTCCGTGTCCCTCCAATCGATGCCGGGCACAGGCTTGTATTCCTTCCAAGTCATGTCACGCGGCAGCTTCCAGGACTGCTGATCAACTGGTTTTGGGAATGACTTCAGCCCTTCCGCTTTTTTTGCTTCTGCCGTTAAAGGGGTCGAAATGAGAGAGATACCAATCAGTAACGCTAATGCTTTCTGAGAAACTCGCAAAATACCAACTCCTTCCATATCATTTATCTAATGTTATCACTCATTTTTCTCTATAAAAATTTTAATTTAACTATTCTTAAAATTCAGATAATATTATTCATTTTCCAAAAAATTTCCTGTCGTTTCTTTAGGACATTATGTTTGTTTCTGCAGATTTCTACCTGTTTTTGCCGAAAGCCTATACCCTTTTTTAACGATAGTACCATGTCTTTCGGCACAAAAAACAAGCTTTCTGATTACTAAAGACTAGTCAGGGTATTTTTCGTATAGGCTTATGTAACCTACCATTTCTAGTACTGTTCTCTAATAATAATAGAAAAGGAGTGTGATTGAATGAGTAAACCGATAACTCGCCGAATGTCCCTTGCTTTTCTTAGCGGATTTCTTCTCTTCTCTTCACTGGGGATTTCACCCCCTGCTGTAGCAAAAACTCACAAACCTTCATTGCCTCAAGAAAAAACACAACCGATCTATTCCTACGAAGAAGCCATCAGAGAGACCATCTATGTAGAATCCAAGCTCGATACAGACCAAAACGGCGAATACGACCGGATTGCCGTTGACATCATACGCCCAAAGGAAACCGAATCAAAGCTGAAAGTGCCTATCATTATGGATGCCAGCCCCTATTATGAAAGTATGGGCAGAGGAAATGAGAGTGAAATCAAGGATACGGACAACGATGGCATAAACGATCAATTCCCTCTCTTTTATGATAATTATTTTGTCCCAAGAGGCTATGCTGTCGTCTTGCCTGATATGGTAGGGACGAATAATTCCGACGGTTGTCCGAGAACAGGCGGCCCTGAGGAAATCGAAAGCATCCGTGTCGTAATTGACTGGCTGAATGGGAAAGGGACAGCACGGGACCAGGACGGCAATAAAGTGAAAGCCAAATGGTCGACCGGCAAAGTCGGCATGATCGGCAAGTCATATGACGGCACGCTGGCAAACGGCGTTGCAGCGACTGGCGTTAAGGGATTGGAAACGATCGTTCCAATCGGTGCGATCAGTGATTGGTATAATTACTACCGTTCACAAGGGCTGACGTATTACAACAACGGACCGGGCGGACTCGCGAGCCGTGTGGCATCCAGTACAAATAGAGAAAACTGCAGGGCCATCTTCCAGCAGATGAACGCTGATGCAGACGACACGACCGGTGATTACAACCAGTTCTGGAAAGAACGCAATTATGTGAAGGATGCAAAAAAAGTGAAGGCCAGTGTTTTTGCCGTCCATGGACTTAATGATTTCAATGTGAAAATGAACCATTTTTCCGATTGGTGGGAATCCCTATCCGAGGAAGATGTTCCGCGCAAGCTTTGGCTGACGGAAACAGGGCATGTCGACCCATTTGACTTTAGACGGGAAGAATGGGTAAATACGCTTCATGAGTGGTTTGATTACTGGTTAATGGATATCGATAACGGCATCATGGATAAGCCTGCAGTCGATATAGAACGTGGAGCGGACCAATGGGAAACCCATTCAGAATGGCCCGCAAAAAAAGCGAAGGACCTGAAATTCAAGCTCGCCCCTGGGGAAAGTGATGACACGAACGGTTTGCTGCAATTAGGGAAGGTAAAAACGAAAGAGACACTTAGTTTCACCGATAACCCAAGACAGACAGAACAGCAAATGGTGACAAATGAGACAAGTGCGAAGACGGACAGGCTTGTTTTCCTGACCGAACCGCTAAGCGAAGATATCCGGTTCAGCGGTGTGCCGGAAATTGAAATCCGCGCCTCTTTGGATCAAACTGATTCCAATTTAACGGCTCTTTTAGTTGATTACGGAACAGATACAAGAATCCATCATGAAGGCCGCGGAGAAGGGATTGAAACATTGTCCACGGAGAGCTGCTGGGGGCAAAGCACCGAAGAGGACGATGCCTGCTACAAAGAAACAAGGAAAACAACACATACCGCCCCATACGAGGTAGTAACAAGAAGCTGGTTCGACCCGAACAACTATAAGAGCATGAAGCGGGAAGAGCTTTTGCGTCCAGGCAGAGCATATACGTTTGAGTGGGACATGCTGGCTGAAGATTATGTATTCAAGAAAGGCCACAGAATTGGCGTTGTGATTGCAGCAAGTGATTACCGCCGGACCATCCCTTCCTCAACCGGAGCCACCTTCGAGATACAACTGGGTGACAGCTATGTGACGCTTCCTATCGTAGAGAAAAAAAGAAGGAAATAATCTTGTCTCAGCCCCAGTTACATTGACACATCAGAAATAGAAGACAAATAAAAACACCTTTCATTGATTAGATACCGACTAATCAAATGAAAGGTGTCTTTTCTAATGAAAAAGTGAAAATGAAATACATATGCCACAGCTTGCCTTTAAACAATTCTTACCATATCCAGATCGGATCAACTTCAAAACCATTCGTATCACCGCCAGAATAAACCGTCACTTTATCTCCGGCCTTCAAGCTCATCACCCTCCATTTGCTGACAGGCCGGATTTCCACATAGCTTTTTTTATCTCCCAATGCTTCTTCATAGGATTCACCCTCTGTAGCCAAAATAAATCCCCCATCAGTCTTCCCAACAACAAATCCATCCATCTTTGCCCAAAAAGCATTTCCATACCAAACGATGACAAGCGCCAGCAATGCTACGATCACAAATATCGGAAACAGAACCCTGGATATATACCCCACTGGAATAACCCCTCTCTTAAAGTCACTGAGAAACCTTTCTCTATGATCCCGGCAAAAA
>CAKQBC010000253.1 GCA_934215995.1 uncultured Bacillus sp.
CCATTATCCTTTCCTTTTTTGCTTTGGACCTGCCCTCAAAGCTTAAGGGAGACGGATTTGAGATCGCAGGGGAATATGAAAATGTCCAGGACCGCCTGGTCGAAGACTTTGATTTCCCTGAGAGCACGCTGATTGTCGTCTTCAATAAGGAAGGGCAATCCGAGGAGGAATTCAACAGCAGAATTACCGATGTACTGTCTGAAATCGAAGGGACGACTGACGCAACAGGCGTACAATCACCACTCACCCACGATGGGCAATATGCCGAAAATGTCGCTTATGCAACAATCGAATACGACCAGGAGATAGATGATATGCCCGGAAATGTCGAGCAGGTCCGAGAGATCACTGACTCCTATGATGACGTTATGCTGACCGGCGAAGCCGTCATAAGTGAAGACTTGAATGAAGCGAGCATGCATGACTTGAAGGTTGCGGAGATGATCGGGATTCCCGTGGCCCTACTCGTATTGCTGGCTGCTTTCGGAAGCCTCGTCGCGGCTGTAGTCCCTTTGCTGATCGGCGGAATCTCCGTTGTCATCAGTCTTGGATTATTGACTTTATTGGGGGACCATCTTAACCTGTCTGTATTTCTCTTAAATGTCGCTCCGATGATTTGCCTTGCACTTAGCATTGATTTTGCCTTGCTGTTCATCAACCGCTACAAGGAAGAAATCGAACAGAACGCCAAAAAAGAAGCGATCATCAAAACCATCCAAACCGCCGGGAAATCAATTCTTTTCTCTGCATTATGCGTATTCATCGGTTTAGGGGCCATGATGATCATAGAAGTGGATATTTTCAGGACCGTAGCGATTGGGGGCATGGTTGTCGTTGTCGTATCGGTCATTTCGTCCCTGACGCTCCTGCCTTCTATCCTGATGCTGATCGGTCAGCATTTGGATAAAGGAAAACTTTTCAAAACAAAAAAAGACAGCAACAAAAAATGGAGGAGCTTCGCACAGGCTGTTATGAAAAGGCCGGTGCTCATCTCAATTCTTGCTGCAGTTCTTTTGCTCGTCTGCATCACGCCTGTAAAAGACCTGGTCCTCTCCATCCCTGATGAAGAGTCGCTCCCATTGAGCTATGAATCAAGGGAAGCCTTCAATATCATTAATAAGGAATTCAGCCTGAAGGACGATGCAGTCGTTTATTTCATAGCTGAACGGGATGGCGGCTGGACTAGCGAAGAAGGCTTGAAGGATATGGAAGCATTGGTCTCGGACATAGAGAAGGATGATTTGGTCCAATCGGCAGAATCGCTTTTCTCTGTGAGCAAGGCCGACGGACATACAACGCTGCACCAAATGCTGCAAGCTCCTGAAAGCAAGCAATTGCTGGCGCCGGCAACTGACCAGTTCATTGAAGGGGAGCAATTGTTTATCCCTGTTACATTGGATGCCGAGGCAGATTCCGGAGAAGCGAAGGATTTTGTCCGTGACTGGAGCACGAAAAACTATCCGCTGGAATTGGAAGTCGGCGGAGAAGCGAAATTCAACCAGGAAATCTTTGATGAAATATTCGACAAAGTGTGGATCGGCATCGGGATTGTGCTGATCAGTACGTATCTGATTCTGATGGCTGCTTTCCGTTCTGTAATCATTCCATTGAAAGCCATACTTATGAATGTGCTCGGGCTGACATCGACTTTCGGGATTCTTGTTTGGCTGTTTCAGGAGGGCCATTTCGGACTTGACCCTTCCAATATCGCACTGATCATCCCGGTATTTGTATTCAGCCTCGTGTTTGGGCTCAGCATGGATTACGAAGTCTTCCTGATTTCACGCATCCATGAAAAATATCTTGAAACCGGTGATAATGACATTGCGACCATCGATGGCCTGACTGCAACCAGCAAAATCATCACGTCTGCCGCGTTAATCATGATTGTCATTACCGGCGCATTTGCCTTTACAGGCGTAGTGCCGGTGAAACAAATCGGTATCGGCATAGCAATCGCGATATTCATCGACGCGACCATCATACGGTTGCTGCTCGTCCCATCCCTGATGAAGCTGATGGGAGACTGGAACTGGTGGATGCCATTCATGAAAAAGAAACGAAAAGCGCAGGCAAAAGGAAAATAAGAAAGACATTAACCTAAAAGCTGCTCCTCAAAATCGAAAACGGGTATGAACCTCATTGGTTTCATAACCGTTTTTTGATTTGGACATATACATAAAGGCCAAATCACAAGTGATTTGGCCTGCTGTTTGATTGATCCTATTTTGCGGGGCTGGCTGACGCTTTCTTAAGAAAAAGAGTCCGTCCGATAATGCCTATTTTCGATCAGAGGAATATGTCCAGCCTTCCTCTTGATAGATTTTCCCTTCTTTCATCAAACGGCCTAGCGCGCGTTTGAAGGCAGCCTTGCTCATTTCAAATTGTTCCATGATTTCTTCCGGAGAGTTTTTATCGCTGTATGGCATAGCTCCACCGCGAATCTGCATATAGTTCCAGATGATTTCACTGTCCTCGTCCATTTTCTCCTGCTTGAATGGCATAAAGGAAACATTCAGCGAACCGTCTTCCTTCCGGTCGATTACACGCGCTTCCACGTATTCGCCAAGGCGCGGTTCCTTGCCTCTTTCATTTTCATGCACGAAGCAGCGGTATCCTTCATCGGAAATGATGAAGCTGCCGACTTTCTTAGTCCTGTATACATACCCTTTGATGCGCATGTTATAGCTTTTTTCCGGAGCAGGCTTAGACATTTCCTTAATGACTTCCTCCGTCGCAAGCTTGCCGAATAAACGCCCGCTTTTATCATGCACAAGGGTGATGTACAAACGGTCGCCTTTTTTAGGCCATACTTTCGAATGCAGCGGCAGTTCATCCAATGATACCAGTACATCCTTTGATATGCCTATGTTGACGAAAACGCCGAGATTTCTTCTATAGCCCTCGACTTCGCCCCAGCCGTATACGCCAAGCTGGATTTCAGGTATGGACATAGTCGCCGTCAATCTTCCGAATTTATCATGATAGAGAAAGACTTCAACCTCTTCCCCGATTTTTATGTCAGTTGTTTTTTCATTATTATGCAAAAGGATATCTTCATGGCCATTCGTCAGGAAATGGCCGAACTCCGCACGGCGGTCTACCCGCAGTGTGACTATTTTGCCTGCAATTAAACTATTCATTGTGTATGGTGTTCCTCCTTACTGTTGCGATGCCGCAGCATTTGGCAACGCTGCCTTCTAATGTATCATTTTTATTTCAGGAAGTATAGGTGCCTTTCATCCATTATACTATTATTTTTGCCTAAAAGCCGAATCGTTATATATGAACATTCCGTACATATAATAATTAATCTGATTATACCGAAAGTATGATACAATATTTTCTGAATATTTTTACATAATAGTGGAGGGATTCCCCAATGGAAAGAAGGCTTTCAAAAAGGATGGAGTTATTCTCTTCATCTGTCTTCAGCGAAATAGCTCATTTTAAACAAGAACTGCGGAAACAAGGGAAAGACATCATCGATCTTAGCATAGGAAGCCCGGATATGCCCCCTCCCGCTTACCTGAAACAAACATTAAGCGAGCTGTGCCTGGACGACTCAATGTATGGCTATACAATGAAGGGCACTGCAGAATTCCATAATGCCGTAGCTTCCTATTATAGAAGAAACCACGATGTCGTGCTGGATCCGTCTTCGGAAACCATGCAGCTGATGGGTTCACAGGATGGATTGGTCCATTTGCCGATGGCATTTGCCGAAGCCGGAGATATAGTCCTGGTACCCGATCCCGGGTATACTGCTTATGCTGCCGGGATTGCAATGGCAGGGGCTTCACCCTATTATATGCCGCTTCTGAAGGAAAATGGTTTTCTGCCGCATTTCCCTTCGATCCCTGCAGAGATTGCCGACAAGGCTGCCATGATGATTCTGAATTACCCCGGGAACCCTATCCCAACCATGGCATCCGAAGCTTTCTTCCAAGAAGCGATCGGGTTTGCCAAAAAGCACAATATTCTTATCGTCCATGACTTCGCATACTCGGAACTATATTATGGCGACTGCAGGCCCGTAAGCTTCTTGTCTGTTGACGGAGGAAAAGAGATCGGGATTGAAATGAATTCCCTGTCAAAAAGCTTCAATCTGGCAGGCTGCAGGGTTGCATATGCTG
>CAKQBC010000254.1 GCA_934215995.1 uncultured Bacillus sp.
AAGTATTCTTCTACATTTTCGACGGCGGTAATTGGCTGCCCTGCAGTTACTTTCCCGATCAATGGCACGCTTACTGACTTTCTTTTAGGAATGAAGGACTCTTCTTCGAGATTCATTATTTCAATGGCTCTCGGTTTGGTAGGGTCCCTTCTGATCAAACCCTTTGTTTCCAGACGGGCTAAATGTCCGTGTACAGTGGAACTTGATGCAAGCCCGACTGCTTCCCCTATCTCCCTTACTGACGGGGGATAGCCCTTTTTGCTGACTTCCTGCTTGATGAAGTCAAGAATATCCTGCTGGCGCTTGGATAATTTATTCATTGATACACCCCATCTCATTCTCTTTATACCGATTATAGCATGGGCGAACAATAGATACAAACATATGTTTGAATTTTTCGTTGACACAAAACAAATGTTCGTAATATAATCCAAATAGAAAGAATCGAACAAACATTCGTGTGAAGGGGATGTAGAAAAATGAAGCAATTATTTATCAAAAATTCATTTACTTTTGCTATTTTAGGGCTTATCTTATTATTCTCATTGACTCTTTTATATAAGTACGATGACAGCGGAACACAATATATCGAAATTGAGGTCTCACATGGGGAAACCTTGTGGAACCTTGCAAAGACATATGGGAGCGATCAGGTTGATATCGCAAAATTTGTCTCTCATATAGAAAAAGAAAACAATCTGAATGGCAAGACATTGAAGGCCGGGGATGTTGTGCGCATCCCGGTGGATAAGGATCAGGATATACATCTGACCATGAATGAGTAATGGACTTGCCAGGAGTAAAGTGAGGTACTGTCCGAATGAAGCAGGCAATTATATATTGCAGGGTAAGCACTGAAAAGGAGACGCAGGAAAGTTCCCTTGCAAGGCAGGAAAGCGAACTGCTGGAACTGGCGGAGAATCTATCTTTCCATGTCGTAAAGGTGATCAAGGAAAAGGCAAGTGGTTATGAACTGAACAGGGATGGCGTTTTTGAAATGCTGGACTGCCTGAAAGAAGAGAAAATCGATGCAATACTGGTCCAGGATGAGACGAGGATCGGGAGAGGCAACGCAAAAATCGCCCTGATACATTGCATACAGAAGGAGCAAGTGAAGATATATACATATTCACATAAAGGAGAGATGGAACTGTCTGAATCGGACTCGATGGTCCTTCAAATTGTCGGCATCGTGGAGGAATACCAAAGAAAGCTCCATAATATCAAAATCAGCCGCGGGATGAAGCGGGCTGTTGAGGATGGGTATAAGCCCCAGAAGAATATAAAACGGAACAACCAGTCTACAGGCCCGGAGAAAATACAGGTACCGATACAGGAAATTGTCCGCCTTCGGGAAAACGGCCTGACATTTGCTGAGATCACCGCCTCATTGAGGGGATTCGGTTACGATATTTCAAAAGCGACTGTAAACAGAAGGTACCTGGAATACATAGAAGAAAACGAGAAGAATTCAAGACTATGACTTGATACATCTTCAGATTTCTTATAACATGACAGTATTACTATTTTTTGAATCACCAAGGAGTGATAGATTATGCTGTCAAAAGAAAAAATTGCCCGTATAAACGAGCTTGCCCATAAATCAAAAATCGGTGGGTTAACTCCTGCTGAAGCAAAGGAACAAACGCAGCTTCGTGCCGAGTATCTGAAAGCCTTCAGAAAATCAATGGTAAACACGGTGGAAAACATGACCGTCATCGATCCGGAAGGCAATGATGTTACCCCTGAAAAGGTCAAGCAAATCAAAGCAAAAAGGAAAATGCATTAGGCAGCAGGAATTTCCTAAGGACCCTATCCATATGATAGAGGTCCTTTTTTGCAGTTTTTGGGTATTATTTATGTGCTTAAAACAACAAGTGTTTTGCTGCTGCATTTTTTGTCAGAATTTTTATGTATTTTTTATTACATGGAAGTGTTATCGGTTGTTATTCTAGGGAAGGGAATATAATATTAAAAGGGTAACAGAATAAACATACAACCATTTATATGAAAGGTAGTGTATCGCTTTGAAAAAAATCGAAGAACTTTCAATAGACAGCATTCGGACATTATCAATAGATGCGATAGAAAAAGCAAACTCCGGGCATCCGGGAATGCCGATGGGGGCAGCTCCAATGGCATATACTTTGTGGACGCAGCATATGAACCATAATCCAAAAAATCCGGATTGGTTCAATAGGGACCGTTTTGTCCTTTCGGCGGGCCACGGCTCCATGCTTTTATATAGCCTTCTACATTTGGCCGGCTACGGTCTTACGATGGAAGATATCAAAAACTTCCGTCAATGGGGCAGTAAGACGCCTGGACATCCTGAATATGGCCATACAGTAGGTGTTGAAGCGACTACAGGTCCGCTTGGACAAGGAATCGCAATGGCAGTCGGAATGGCTATGGCAGAGCGCCATTTGGCTGGAACATACAACAAAGATGACTTCGAGGTCATAAACCATTATACATACAGCATATGCGGTGATGGCGATCTTATGGAAGGTGTGTCCGCTGAGGCTTCTTCATTGGCTGGTCATCTGAAACTAGGCCGTTTGATTGTTCTCTATGATTCAAATGATATTTCATTGGATGGCGATTTGCATCAATCTTTCAGCGAAAGCGTAGAAGAAAGATACAAAGCATATGGTTGGCAATATATCAGGGTGAATGACGGGAACGACATCAATGAATTATCCAAAGCATTGGAAGAAGCGAAAGCTGACCTTTCAGCGCCGACATTGATTGAAGTCAAAACCGTAATCGGATATGGTTCCCCGAACAGAGCTGGAACTTCTGATGCACACGGGATGCCGCTTGGCGCTGATGAGCTGAAAATGACGAAAGAAGCCTATAAATGGACGTTCGAGGAAGATTTCTATGTGCCGGAAGAGGTATACAGCCATTTCGAAAGCACTTGCATCGAGGCAGGCCAGCAAAAAGAGCAGCAATGGAATGAGCTGTTCGCTTCCTATGAAAAACAATATCCAGAGCTTGCAGGGAAGCTGAAAGCAGCGATCCACAATGAACTGCCGGCAGAATGGGATAAAGATATCCCTGTTTATGAAGAGGGCAAAAGCCTCGCTTCCCGTGCTTCCAGCGGAGAGGTGCTGAACGGCATCGCCAAAAACTTGCCGTCTTTCTTCGGCGGGTCTGCTGATTTGGCAGGGTCGAACAAAACATTGATAAAAGGAACGGAAGACTTCCTTCCCGGACAGTACCAAGGGAAGAATATCTGGTTCGGTGTCAGGGAATTCGCGATGGGCGCCGCTCTTAACGGAATGGCATTGCATGGAGGGCTGAAAGTATTTGGAGGTACATTCTTCGTGTTCTCTGATTACTTGCGTCCGGCAATCCGCCTTGCTGCCTTGATGCAGGTGCCGGTCACTTATGTATTCACCCACGACAGCATCGCGGTAGGGGAAGATGGGCCAACCCATGAACCTGTTGAGCAACTTCCTGCATTGCGTGCTATGCACGGCCTGTCTGTCATCCGTCCTGCAGATGGAAATGAGACTGCGGCTGCCTGGAAACTGGCGATCGAATCAAAAGATACGCCTACATGCCTTGTCTTGACAAGACAAAACTTGCCGACACTGGCAGGCACTGCAGAAAAGGCATATGAAGGAGTTTCGAAGGGGGCATATGTCGTATCTCCTTCAGGAAAAGAAACACCGGATGCTTTGCTGCTTGCAAGCGGATCTGAAGTTTCCCTGGCAGTAGCTGCACAAAAAGAGCTTGCGTCTGAAGGAATTGATGTATCTGTAGTCAGCATGCCGTCCTGGGACCGTTTTGAAAAACAATCACAGGAGTATAAGAATTCAGTGATTCTGCCTCAAGTGACAAAAAGATTGGGAATCGAGATGGCAGCATCTTTCGGCTGGCATAAGTATGTCGGAAACGATGGGGACGTACTCGCAATCGACCAATGGGGTGCTTCTGCACCAGGGGAAATCGTGATGGCTGAGTATGGCTTCACGAAGGAAAATGTCGTTTCCAGAGTGAAAGCATTGATCCAAAAATAAGACAAAGAAACCTTGCCTGTAAACGGGCAAGGTTTTCTTCAAAAGGTAATTATCTGAATATTTTTTAAAATCGACAA
>CAKQBC010000255.1 GCA_934215995.1 uncultured Bacillus sp.
CTTCTGTATCATAAATCGCACGGTGGTGCTGCGTCAGTTCAATGTCAAACTTTTTACAAAGCGTATTCAGCCTATGGTTTTTCATATCTGGGTACAAGAATCTTCCCAGCTCCAGTGTATCGATGACCGGATTATCGGCTTTTTCGTATCCGATTTTCTTGTAGCCTACATTCAGGAACCCCATGTCGAAGCTGGCATTATGGGCAACCAGAATGCCATCCCCGGCCCATTCCTTGAAGTTCTTCAGAACCGTTTCAACTTCAGGCGCATCCACAAGCATATCATCCGTAATGCCGGTCAGGTCGATGATTGTCGCCGATAATGGATGATGCGGGTTTGCGAATGACTCGAATGTATCGATAATCTCCCCATTCTTCACCTTCACCGCTGCCAATTCGATAATCGTATCGTATACGGCCGATAAACCGGTCGTCTCCACGTCGAATACGACGTACGTGCTTTCCTCGAGATTTCTGTCCGCCGGATTGTAAGCGATCGGAACACCATCGTCGACAAGATTGGCTTCAACACCATATATGATTTTAATATCGTTTTTCTTGCCGGCACTGAATGCTTCCGGGAATGATTGGACTACTGCATGGTCGGTAATGGCGATTGCCTTGTGGCCCCATTTTTTAGCCTGTGACACAAGATCTGAAACCGAGCTTACTGCATCCATCTGGCTCATAGGTGTATGAAGATGGAGCTCCACCCTTTTTTCCGGCGCACGGTCAAGCCTTTGTGGCGCCTTGATTTCATTCAGGTCATTGGCGATCATCACAAGGTCACGGACGAATGTATCATTTTGGATGCTTCCCTGCGCACGCAGCCACATTCCTTTTTTGACGGAAGAAAGGATCGCTGCATCTTCTTTGTCGCGGGAGAACATTTTTACCATCAGCGAGCTTGTGTAATCCGTAATTTTGAACGTCAGCAAAGTCCGCCCGCTTCTGAGCTCTTTCGTTTCTGAATGGAATACATAGCCTTCGATCGCGATCCGCCGCTCTTCATCCATAATATCTTCCATTCGTTTGAAGTCAGCGTCATCCTTGATGGTGTATCCGATCTTAAGCGGCCCTTCCGGTATGTGTGCATCCCCGCTTGCGGCTTCGCTTTCTTTTTTCTTCATCTCGATTACAGCAGCAAGCGCGCGCTCCTCGTCTTCCTTGCGCTTCTGCTCGAGGAATTGGCTGTATTCTTCGGTTGCCTCTGCTATTTCTGTATCCAAAACAAGCGGAGGGAAACCGTATGTTTGATAAATGTTCGATATCAGTCCTGAATATTTATTTTTCAGCTGCCCTGCCTCTGCCGCGTTTCTCGCTTTGACGATCAGTTTGCTTCCTGTAACTCTCGGGATTTGCCCATTCAGCAATGAGAGCAAAGCAGGAGATCCCCCATCCAATTCAGCAAGGCAATTGCGCCAGTAATCAACAATCAGCTGCTCATTTACTTCCTGCTTCCTGACTTCAATCGCATACGTAACATCAGCAATATGTGAAAATGCCTGGGTCAATTTCGCCGACAATCTCGACTGGACACTGCAAGGCAATATTTTTTCGAACAGAAAATGGAAATGCCATCTTTTGGCCGCTCTTTCTATGAACAGCTTCGTGATTTCTGCATTCACGAAGTAAGGCATGATTGCATCCTCGGTCAACTGCAATTGTTGGAGTAAGAGCTGGAACTTCTCTCTTCCATGATCCGGATTCATCATTACGCACTCTCCCCCTCATTTACTTCTATAAATCTCTTTTCTTCTAAAGATAAAAATTAGATAACAGTCGATATTATAACATATCTCGACACGTATTTTTTATGTGACTTTCATTTCCCTCTTTAAGATTTTCATTCCTGCCTCACCTATAGGCAGAATGTTCCTATAGTTCCTGCATCAGATGCCGTCCAGATAAAAAAGCCCCTTAAAAAGCGGACAGGCGTCTGCCTTTTTAAGGGGCCGTTCTGATTTTCGTCTCTGTTTCTACCGCCAGCCGGCTTGTTCAGCAAATGGCTTACAGGAAGAAACGTTGAATGTCATTCCATGTTACGACAATCATAAGCAGCATGAGCAATGCAAAGCCGATGAAGTGGACAAACCCTTCCATCTGTCTGTCCAGCGGCTTGCCGCGTACCGCTTCAACTGCAAAGAACATCAGCCTGCCGCCATCCAGCGCCGGAATCGGCAGCAAGTTCATGATTCCAAGGTTAATGCTGAGCACTCCCGCCCATCTCATTAAGGTCAGAATACCGTTCTTGGCCACTTCCTCAGTCGATACATAGATGCCCACAGGTCCTGATAATGCGTCTAATGAGAATTGTCCGGTGATCAATTGGCCAAGCATCTCAAAGATCCTGATTGTCCAGTTGTATGTCTCAGTAAAGCCGAATGCAAGGACTTTCAGGACAGATTTTTCAGTTGGCGGATAAACACCGATGACACCGACCGTTTTCCCTTCCCTTTCGACTTCCTGCGGAGTAACGCCGATTTCAAGCGTTTCCCCGTTTCGTTCAACAACAAAATTGATTTCTTCTCCCGGATGCTCCTGTATTTCCTGCTGAACGTCCGTCCAGGTTGTTACTTCCGCTCCGTCAATGGAGTGGACCAGGTCCCCTTCTTTCAGTCCGGAAGATATGGCAGAACCGTCATCCGTAAGTTTCCCAAGTTTCGCGTCATCCACTACGACTCCTTGAATCGCTGCAATGATGATGAAAATAACAATGGCAAGGACAAAGTTCATAAGCGGGCCTGCAAAGATTGCCATCGCCCTTTGCCCAAGCGTCTTAGAACCGAACTGTCGGTCATAAGGGGCAATTTGGCTTTCTGTGCCGTCCTGGACAGTGACCGCATCCGGCCTTACCTCAAAAGTTTGAAGCCTGTTATCCTCTTCATCTTCATAGCCGCGGATGAACAGCTTATGCTCAAGGTCAATCTCTTCTACTTCCACAACCCTGATATCGCGATATTTTTCTTTATTGTTCAATATCAGCTTCTGTACTTTTCCTTCGGAATCAAACTTCAGGCCAAGCCTGTATCCCGGCTTGATTTCGATTGTCTCGGGATCTTCCCCGGCCATCCGCACAAAGCCCCCTATAGGGAGAAGGCGGATGGTATAGACAGTTTCGTTCTTAACAAAAGAAAAGACCTTCGGCCCAAAGCCGATCGCAAATTCACGGCAAAGGATGCCGGCACGTTTAGCGAAAATCAGGTGTCCCCATTCATGTACGAATACCAGGGTACCAAAAATAAGGATAAAAGATATTACCGTCTGTAAAGTTTGCACTTAAAAGCCACCACCTCTATTTTACAAGAGATCTCACAAGCTCTCTTGTTTCTGAATCAATCGTTCTGATTGTCCCCAAATCAGGTTTACTGATAACACTATGCTTAACCATTGCTTCATAGATTAAACTTTCAATCTGTAAAAAGGATATTTTCTCCTTCAAAAATAAATCGACCGCCGCTTCGTTCGCCGCATTCAGCACTGTCGGAAGGCTTCCGCCCGTACGTCCGGCATCATATGCATATTTCAGGCAAGGGAACCTTTCATAGCTCATTTCGGCAAAATGCAGCTTGCCGATCGCAGCAAGGTCCAAACGTTCTTTTGAAGCATTTTTCAATCGATCAGGATAAGTGAGCGCATACGCAATCGGCACCCTCATGTCCGGCGTTCCCAATTGGGCCATGATACTGCCATCATAGAACTCGATCATCGAGTGGATGATGCTTTCCTTATGAAGCAAAACAGAAATCCTGTCATACGGCATATCGAAAAGCCAATGCGCTTCAATAACTTCAAGTCCTTTATTCATCATCGTTGCTGAATCGATCGTGATTTTGGCACCCATCGACCAATTCGGATGGTTCAGGGCCTGCTGTACCGTAACACCTTTAAGCTGTTCGCGGGAAAGGTCCCTGAAACTGCCTCCAGAAGCAGTGATGATCAGACGTTCGATGTTTTTTTCCTCTTCCCCCAGCAAGGCCTGGAAAATGGCAGAATGCTCACTGTCCACGGGCAGGATGCGGACGCCGTGCTTCTTCGCTGCCTCCATGACTAGATGACCCGCTGTCACCAATGTTTCTTTGTTCGCCAATGCTATGTCTTTTCCC
>CAKQBC010000256.1 GCA_934215995.1 uncultured Bacillus sp.
CGCTTCCGCTTTTCCTGGTAAGGAGGTCCTTTTGCTGTGAACAAAAAAAGCGTAAAAGATGTGGAGTTAAAAGGCAAACGAGTTTTTTGCCGCGTTGATTTCAACGTACCTATGAAGGATGGACAGGTTACAGATGAAACTCGTATCCGTGCAGCTCTTCCAACTATTGAGTATTTGACTAACCAGGGTGCTAAAGTAATCTTAGCAAGCCATTTGGGCCGTCCGAAGGGTTCAGTTGTTGAAGAATTGCGTTTAACACCAGTAGCAAAGCGTTTGTCCGAGCTTCTTGGCAAAGAAGTGAAGAAGGCCGATGAAGCATATGGCGATTCTGTAAAAGCAATGGTTGACACGCTAAGTGAAGGAGATGTTCTTCTTCTTGAAAACGTGCGTTTCTATCCTGGAGAGGAAAAGAATGATTCTGAACTTGCAAAGGCATTTGCTGAGCTTGCTGACGTGTATGTGAACGATGCCTTTGGAGCAGCACACCGTGCACATGCCTCAACGGAAGGAATTGCGCATCATCTTCCTGCAGTATCAGGACTATTAATGGAAAAAGAACTTGATGTACTTGGAAAAGCTCTTTCAAATCCTGAGCGTCCATTTACAGCCATTATCGGCGGCGCAAAGGTTAAAGATAAGATCGGTGTAATAGAAAACCTTCTTGAAAAGGTAGATAACCTGATCATTGGCGGCGGACTGGCCTATACATTTGTAAAGGCACAGGGCCATGAAGTAGGGAAATCTCTATTGGAAGAAGATAAGATTGACCTTGCAAAGTCGTTTATGGAAAAAGCGAAAGAAAAAGGCGTGAACTTCTACATGCCTGTTGATGTCGTGGTAGCAGACGATTTTTCCGAGGAAGCCAATATTAAGACAGTAGCAATTGAAGAAATTCCTTCTGATTGGGAAGCCCTTGATATCGGACCTAAAACGCGCGAAATCTACAGCGATGTAATCCAGAATTCCAAGCTGGTCATCTGGAATGGGCCAATGGGTGTGTTCGAATTGAAAAAATTCGCCGGCGGAACAAGAGCAGTGGCTGAGGCTTTAGCAGAAGCGAACGATACATATTCAGTCATTGGCGGCGGAGATTCTGCAGCTGCAGTTGAGAAATTCCATCTTGCTGACCGCATGAGCCATATCTCAACAGGCGGCGGCGCTTCCCTTGAGTTTATGGAAGGAAAGGCTCTGCCTGGCGTAGTGGCTTTAAACGATAAATAATTTATAACCAGGGCTGTTTTGCCCTGTCTTTTGACAATAATAAAAGCATGAAAGGACGTGCAACATGCGTAAACCAATTATCGCAGGAAACTGGAAAATGCATAAAACACTTCCGGAAGCGAAAGTATTTCTTGAAGAAATCAATGGCTTAGTACCGGGGAAAGAGCAGGTAGAAACAGTTGTATGTGCCCCTGCACTATTCCTGGAACGCCTTGTGGATAGCGCAAAGGGTTCTGATGTTGAAATCGGCGCGCAAAACATGCACTTTGAAGAAAGTGGTGCATTTACAGGCGAAATCAGCCCTGTGGCACTTGAAGACCTTGGGGTAAAATATGTAATCCTTGGTCATTCCGAGCGCCGGGAAATGTTTAATGAAACAGACGAGGCCGTTAACAAAAAAACTTTGGCTGCTTTTAAATACAATTTAACTCCTATCGTTTGTGTCGGTGAATCGCTTGAACAGCGTGAAAACGGCGAAACAATGGATCTTGTAGGCTCTCAGGTGGAAAAGGCTCTTAATGGTCTAACTGAAGAGCAGGTAAAGCAAACTGTTATTGCGTATGAGCCAATCTGGGCAATCGGAACTGGCAAGTCTTCAACATCTGCAGATGCGAATGAGGTATGTGCACATATCCGCTCTGTAGTTGCGAAGCAATTTTCCCAAGTTGCAGCAGATGCAGTCCGCATTCAGTACGGCGGCAGCGTAAAGCCTGCAAATATTAAAGAATATATGAGCCAGCCTGATATTGATGGAGCTCTTGTAGGCGGCGCAAGCCTTGAGCCGCAATCATTCCTTCAATTATTGGAGGCAGGCAAGAATGAGTAAATCTCCAGTTGCATTAATCATCTTAGATGGCTTCGCATTGCGTGGAGAGCGGATGGGAAATGCCGTTGCCCAGGCAAAGAAGCCAAACTTCGAACGCTACTGGAATACCTACCCTAACGCAACGCTGACAGCCAGCGGCGAAGCAGTAGGTCTTCCGGAAGGGCAAATGGGAAACTCTGAAGTAGGCCACTTAAACATTGGTGCAGGCCGGATTGTTTATCAGAGCTTAACAAGAGTAAACGTGGCCATTCGTGAAGGACATTTTGAGAAAAACGAAACGTTCCGTTCTGCGATTGACCATGTCAAAAAGAATGGCACGGATCTTCATTTGATGGGACTTCTTTCAGATGGAGGCGTTCACAGCCATATTCAGCACTTATTCGCACTGCTTCGCATGGCTGCTGAAGAAGGCGTGAAGAATGTCTATGTTCATGGGTTCCTGGATGGACGTGATGTTGGCCCGCAAACAGCAGCAGGCTACATTAAAGAAACGCAGGAAAAAATGAAGGAATACGGAGTCGGCGAATTTGCGACGATTTCCGGACGCTATTATTCCATGGACCGCGACAAACGCTGGGAGCGTGTTGAAAAGTCATACCGTTCCATGGTGTATGGCGATGGCCCATCATACAGCGATCCCCTGGATTTAGTTGAAGATAACTATAAAAATGGTATCTTTGATGAGTTCGTCATTCCATCTGTCATAACAGCAGAAGATGGTAAACCGGTTGCAACAATTAAGAAAAATGATGCAGTCATTTTCTATAACTTCCGTCCGGATCGGGCAATCCAGATTTCGAACACTTTTACAAATAAAGACTTCCGTTCATTTGATAGAGGGCCAGGACATCCTGAGAACTTGTTCTTCGTTTGTTTAACCCACTTCAGTGAAACAGTTGACGGATATGTAGCGTTCAAACCGACCAACCTTGATAACACCCTGGGTGAAGTTCTAGCGCAAAATGGAAAAACACAGCTCCGCATTGCGGAAACAGAAAAGTACCCTCACGTGACGTTCTTTATGAGCGGCGGACGTGAAGAGAAATTCCCTGGCGAAGAGCGGATCCTGATCGATTCACCGAAAGTAGCTACCTCTGACCTTAAGCCTGAAATGAGCGCTTATGAAGTAACGGACGCGTTGCTGAAGGAAATAGAGGCTGATAATTTCGATGCGATCATCCTGAACTTTGCCAACCCGGACATGGTGGGGCACTCAGGCATGCTTGAGCCAACGATCAAGGCGGTTGAAACAGTTGACGAATGCCTTGGCAAAATTGTTGATTTGATTATTTCTAAAGGCGGAAAAGCGATCATCACAGCTGACCATGGCAATGCTGATGAAGTTGTTACCTTGGAAGGCAGCCCAATGACCGCTCATACAACAAACCCAGTTCCAGTCATCGTTACACAGGATGGTGCAGAGCTCCGCACAGACGGAATTTTAGGAGACCTTGCTCCAACTGTCCTGGACCTGCTTGGATTGGAAAAACCTGAAGAAATGACAGGAACCTCTTTATTGAAAAAATAAATGATTTTTTATAAAAAAGGAGAGAATTACTATGCCATTTATCGAACAAGTATATGCTCGTGAAGTATTAGATTCCCGCGGTAACCCAACAGTTGAAGTTGAAGTTTTAACAGAATCAGGATTTTTTGGCCGTGCCATCGTTCCTTCTGGAGCGTCCACTGGTGAGCACGAAGCAGTAGAACTTCGTGACGGCGACAAGTCCCGCTACCTTGGAAAAGGTGTTCAAAAAGCAGTAGACAACGTGAACAACCTAATTGCTGACGCTGTTATCGGCTTGGATGTAACAGACCAGGTTGGCATCGACCGCACGATGATCGCATTAGATGGAACTGAAAACAAAGGCAAGCTTGGTGCGAATGCGATCCTTGGCGTATCCATGGCTTGTGCACATGCTGCTGCCGAGTCTGTAGGACTTCCATTATACCGTTACCTTGGAGGCTTCAACGCGAAGCAGCTTCCAACACCAATGATGAACATCATCAACGGCGGATCTCACGCTGACAACAACGTGGACTTCCAGG
>CAKQBC010000257.1 GCA_934215995.1 uncultured Bacillus sp.
AGAATTCATCATCTTGATCCATAACATCTTCGAAGAATACGTTCGGTGATTTACCGCCAAGTTCAAGTGTTACAGGGATGATGTTCTCTGTTGCATATTGCATTATTTGGCGTCCGACAGCTGTTGAGCCGGTGAATGCGATTTTTGCAATGCGTTTATTTGTTGCAAGCGGTTTGCCCACTTCGATTCCGAAGCCGTTTACAATGTTTAGGACACCTTTTGGAAGCAGGTCTTGGATTAATTCCACCAATACCATGATTGAAGCAGGTGTTTGCTCAGCTGGCTTCAAGACGATGCAGTTACCTGCAGCCAGGGCCGGAGCGATTTTCCAAACAGCCATCAGGATCGGGAAGTTCCAAGGAATGATTTGGCCTACAACACCTAGTGGTTCATGGAAGTGGTATGCGACTGTATCATTGTCCAACTGAGTTGTACGTCCCTCTTGGGCGCGAATCACGCCTGCAAAGTAACGGAAGTGATCGATTGCCAATGGAATGTCGGCATTCAATGTTTCACGTACCGCTTTCCCGTTATCCCATGTTTCGGCAACAGCAAGCATTTCCAGGTTTTCTTCCAAACGATCAGCAATTCTATTTAAAATCATGGCGCGTTCTGCAGCAGATGTTTTCCCCCAACCATCTTTCGCTGCGTGAGCTGCATCCAAAGCCAATTCGATATCTTCCACGGAAGAACGTGCGGCTTTTGTGAAAACTTTTCCTGTTACCGGAGATTTGTTTTCGAAATATTGGCCTTTGACAGGTGCTACCCATTCGCCCCCGATGAAGTTATCGTATTTTTCTTTGAAGTGTACAACTGCACCTTCTGTATTCGGATTTGCATAAATCATGTTGTATGACTCCCTTTTGTTCGTATTGAAAACATACCGCAGTAAAAATCCCTTCTATGTATAAATGGTGAAGGGATTCAAATACAGGGATCGTTTTCTAGCTCTATAATCTACGATTTTCACAAAAAGTTCAAATAATATGTATTATCTTGCAAAAGATATTTGGGAGATTGTTAATATATTAAAATACTATTTTTTGATTTTGATTAAAAGATTAGAGATGCAAAGCAGGCCTGCATAAAAAACAGCACTCACTTTTAAAAGGGTGCCGCTTTCATAATCACCTATAAGATTGTGCTTTAAAGGAACTAAGCTGTTTTTTCATCTTTTCATTCTTGGCAATGTAGAATTCGAATACTTCCTTAGAAGTATAGGAAGGTGTGTAGCCGAATACAGTCTTCAGTTTTGCATTGTCGAGGACTGGCCTGTATCTGAGGAAGCTGACCTGTTCTTCTCCATATTGGGTCAGGGAGAGCCTCTTCAGGACAAAAAGGATTGTTTTCATTAGAAAGGCAGGGACCTTAAGGACAGGTTTCCTAAGCTTTGCCGCAATCTCATCGACCGTAAGCTTTCCATCTCCAGCGACGTTGAAAATGCCGGTGACGCCTGTGAGAACGGCCTGCTCAAGACAACACACCACATCCTGGTCCCAAATGAAGACAAATGGGCTGTCGGACCCTGCTATGCCAAGCATCATTTTCTTTTCAAACAACGCTGTAATCTGATTGTTGACAGTCTCGCCAAGGATAGTCCCGATCCGGAATATTGTCTGCTCCAGTCCAGGGTGTTCCCTGCGATACTTATCCAGCAGTTGTTCAACAAGCTTTTTATGATGTGAATAGGCAAATTCTTCATTCCCTCGGATTTCTGCCTCTTCAGTGATCCATTCCGGATGATCGGCATGATAGCCATAGGCAGCTCCGCTGGAGGTTACAATAATTCGCTTTACACCGTTTTTGACACATGCCTTTAGAATATTCTCTGTTCCCAGCACGTCGACAGAGTATTCGAAATCCCGGTTGCTTTTTTTGCCGGGGGTTACGATAGAGGCAAGATGGACAACTGTGTCTATTTGATGTTTAGCCATTATATGGCCTGCGTCGGGAGAACGGACGTCAAGTTTCACATATTCAATCCGGTCATTCAATGAAAAGGCAGGGGCTTCGCGTATATCGGCAGCAATAATTTTGATCGGCTGGCCAGTTTGCAGATTGCTTAATCTTTGCACGAGCAGGCTGCCCAGGTAACCGGATGCCCCGGTGATGAGTATATTCATACTTTCACGCTCCCGGGCTGGCTGGCCAGTGCTTTATTTGGATCCCGCTTAGACCAGAAGGTTGCGATCGTCAAACCGGAAACTATATGCCAGATTCCCCACCATGCCGCTACGATTGCCATGCCGCCAAGGCCATCGAAGAAGTTAAAGATTAGAATCAAGCCAAGTCCTGAATTCTGTATGCCGATTTCGATGGATATCGCCCTTCTGTCTGCTTCAGGCAGCTTCATGATGCTTGCCGTGCTGTAACCGATTGCTATTGCCACAGCATTATGAAGGAATACGATTATGACGACCATGCCCACGTAATCGATGAAATGAGAAAAATTAGCTGCCAGTGAAACAAGGACGAATATCAGAAAAAAGATAATCGAGAATTTTTTCATCCATTTATTTGCCTTGAATGAAAAGGAGGGAGCTTTGTGATTAACATACATCCCTAATGCGAGCGGCAGGCCGAGCATCAGGAAGATTGTGACAAGCATATCTGCCGGGCTGATGGTGAATGACTTGATTAAATCATTGGTCGGACCATATAGTGAACCCCAAAACAATGTATTCAGGGGCGTCATGAAGATCGCCAAAAGTGTAGAGATGGCGGACATGCTGATCGACAAAGGTGTATTGCCTTTTGCAAGGTATGTCAGGAAATTGGAGACGTTCCCTCCCGGACACGCTGCCACAAGAAACAGTCCAAGGGCAATGCTTGGCTGCGGCTGGACGATCAGGACAAGCAGATACGTAAAGGCAGGGAGCAACAAGAATTGTCCGGTTAATCCTATCAGTGCAGGTTTAGGGTTCCGCAATGTCCGTTTAAAATCTGAAGGGGTCAAATCCAAGGCAACCCCAAACATGATGAAGCCAATCAGGATGTTCATTACCATCAATGAAGTTTCGCTGAAATTCAATACAACTTGATCGACTGCCATATTTATTTACCTCTCGGCTCAGCATGCATATCCTTGAAGTACTTAAGGCCCGGTGCCCACATATGTTTGACTGGATCCACGTCTACATGGATAACAGAGCATTTTCCGGTTTGGATGGAACGCTGCAGGGCTTCCCTGAAATCGGCCGGATCGTTCACATATTCTCCGTGGGCGCCCATGCTTTCAGCAAGCTTATGGAATTCGATTTCACCGAGGTCTGTATTGATGCTTTCTTCTGGGCTCAAAGACTTTTTGATCAGTGTTTTGATCGGTTTCATCGCTATATGCTGATTGATTTTCACCATTCCCCATTGGCGGTCGCATAAAACGATGTATATGACTCGCAGGCCGTTACGGACGGCAGATTCAATCTCCTGCGGGTGGAAGCCCATAGCGCCGTCCCCAATCACACAGCATACCGGGACATCAGGGTTTGCAGCGGCTGCGCCGAGCGCCTGCCCCGCACCTGCACCAAGCATTCCGAATTTAAAGGTAGAAACGACTGTGCCGGGTTCCTTCACGTTGTAAAAGAAGTTGGTCCAGATAGCCGTATTTCCTCCGTCTATGACAATTGGGGATTGTGGAGGGAACACTTCGCTGCAGATGGCCGGCACGTGGGCGGGATTCATCGGCACTTCATGGTCTTTCAGATGCTCATCCAGCTTGTTGCGGTATTTATCTTTTTCCTCATTGAATTTCTGGATGAGGGCTTCCCGTGCCGGAGTGGCGAGCTGGTCCTTAAGCGGGAATAATCTCTCGTACAGTTGGTTGAGGAATACATTTACGTCCGCTTGAATAGCAATGCTTGCCGGTTTGTTCGCCCCTAAAATCATAGGATCCAAATCGACTTGAATCAGCTTTTGGTTTGCATTCCAATAGGGTGCTTTTCCCCACCAATCGGTTTCTCCCATTCGGGAACCCAATACGAGGACCACATCCGCTTCATTTCGTACTTTGTTATTTGTTTGGATATGTATCATCGGCATCATTAGGCGGTTATCTTCAGATATGGCACCGCGGCCAGCCCAACTG
>CAKQBC010000258.1 GCA_934215995.1 uncultured Bacillus sp.
TAGAAGGCCGGGATTCACACTAGAATTGGGAAAAGGCATCAATCCTCTTCCATTATCACAATTTGATGAAATATGCAGGAAAACATTTCCGGTTTTAGAGGCCATTTTACTATCCTGATAGGACAAAGGATGGATATTGGATTAATTTGTTATTTAGCCTTTTATAAATAAATATTTTTTACTATGATTAGTATGCACAAGAAAAAGTTTATCTTGATATGGGGGTGGAATCATTAGGCGAGCAACGAGGAGTTGAGGTGAGGAAAGGGTGACAGCAGTAAAAATATGCAAGGCAAAAAGAGTTTCTCTGTTGCTTTTGACTTTAATAGTTAGTAGTTTATTGATTGCTTGCGAAGATGAGCATAAGAAAACAGAAAAAATGGCGCCTGTGGCAAATCACGGCATACATAAGGAAGGCAAAATCACCTTTCTTCCTTTGTCCGCTGAGGATAAAGGGTCCGCTGATTCTGCTGAGTCAACAGAGTCATATGGTTGGTTGGATAATGACACTATAATTTATTCGGTTAAGGAAAAGGGGATTTACACTCTCTATTCCTTTCATATATCCTCAAAAAAGAAGCAGGAACTTTTCAGTACAACAGAAATTATCTCCTCTGCTTCCGTATCACCCGATCGGAAATACGTTTTGGTTCATTCCTCCGATAGCAATAACAATGCGACAATCCGTATTCTCAATCCTGAAGGGAAGGATATTCAACAAGTATCGATCCCGTCAACTGAAATCAATTTCTCCTGGAACCATTATTCAGATGGGAACCTCTTAATCGAGAGCTTCAATGAAAATTGGGAACATGCCTCCTATTTGTTCGACATCGTTGATGGGACACTCGTCCAAATCGATGTACCGGAACCTTTTGCACAGTGGAATTCGGAAGATTCCCTCGTGTTTCTGGATTGGGGCGGGGAAAGCTTTTCATTGTCGGCGCCGCTTAACGATTATAATTTGAATGATGGCACTGTAAAGGTACTCGAGGAGGGGGTCTTATCGTTCGGCATAGCCGGGGATGAGGCACTTTGGATAGCAAGAGAGGCTGAAACATCCAGCGGACAGCAGGGAATCGAATACACTTTCTATGATGGGAAAATGGAAGAAATGTCTTCGTTTCAGCTACCGGTCAATGGCTATAATCCGGGTTGGATCATTCCTTCTTTTGATTTTGTCGTTGAGGAAAATATATTTTTTACGTTTTCTCCCTCAGAAGATGAACCGAAAAAATACAAGCTGATCCAATTTGATTTGAAACAGGGACAAAAAACAGTACGGATGGACAACGTGGAGGAAGCAACGTTGGAGTGTTCTCCTGATGGGGAGAAATGTCTGTACGGAAGCAGGCTGGAAATGTTGATTGAATAAGTGCAGGTGAAACCAGCGGAGAATGCATCTGCTGGTTTTTTACCCGGCATCTGTCGACCCTGCGGTTCCTGAAGGAAGGATGCCTGAGCAGGTGCAATAAAAAAACCCCGGCAATCGCTCGGGGTTTTTTTATATCCATAAGGGATCAGTGTGCTACAGGTACGCTGTTTTCTGTCAAAAGTGTAGCTACAGTGAATGCCCCGAACATCAAAAAGGAACCTGCTGCAAATACCAATCCGAGTACATTCCTGCTTTTAAGGCATTTAATAGTGCCGATAGCAGCCAAAATGGTCACCAAAGCAAATATAACGATCAATACCATCCATGGACCCCCCTTTTTCGTTGTTTCCTGTAAGTAGCGGCATACAAAATTTTTTGCCATTTGAACATCATATCTACTATAATTTAGTAAAACAGCATTCAAAGTTATTTTAAGACTTTTTTCCATTTTTGTCGAGATTTATAAAATGACACTTCTATGTCTCTTATTGGAAGGCGTAGTGTGAGCTTTCTTTGGAAGGAATGTTTCAAGAAGGGAAGAAGCGAAGCGCACGGGGAAGATAGAAGGTTCATCAAAGAAAAGTAAATAAAGAAACAGAAAGGAAGGTATCTTCATGAAATACTATCAATTGCCATTAGGCCCGCTTGGGACCAACTGCTATCTAGTGGAGGCTGAGAATAAGGAATGTTTGATCATAGACCCTGGTGAGGAAGCGAATAAACTGATCCGTTTGATTGAGTCCAAAGGATTGAAGCCATTGGCTATCCTGCTGACCCATGCCCATTTCGACCATATCGGGGCGCTTGATGATGTACGGGATCATTTCGGCATAGAGGCATACATCCATACGAAAGAGAAACATTGGCTTAGTGATGGAACATTAAATGGATCGAAGCATTTTATGATGGGTAGCCTGATTGAGCAACGAAATGCTGAACACTTAATAAAGGGAGAGGGCGATTTGGAAATCGGGCCTTTCCGGTTGGAGATGCTGGAAACGCCGGGACATTCACCTGGCAGCGTATCTTTCTATCTGAAGGAAAAAGGCTATCTGTTTTCGGGAGACGTTTTGTTTAAGGGCAGCATCGGGCGCACGGATTTGCCTGGAGGAAGCATGGATATCCTCATGAATTCCATCCGTACTAAATTACTTCAGCTCCCAGGCGATACAATTGTTTTTCCCGGGCATGGAGAGCTTACACTGCTTGAAGATGAAATCGCAAGCAACCCTTTCCTGAACGGGTACTGAGTTTGCTTATAGATTCATAATCTTTTCCCGGGTGAAGGGCAGGCCAAATAAAAAACCCTTTCAGCGAAAGGGTTTTTGGGGGGATATTTCTATTCTAGAAAGGGATATAGGTAAGCTACTAAGGAGAAATATAGTATAAAATTTCCAGTTTGTCAATAGTGGAAACGAATGACGGGAGACTGTATGGAGAAAATTCTGAGAGAAATGATTGAATCAGACGGAAACCATTGTATATCATTCAAGGATTTTATGGAAACGGCACTCTATCATCCGGAAAAAGGCTATTATCGCAGGCCGGTTACGAAAATCGGCAGCAAGGGTGATTTCTATACAAGCAGCAATATCGGGGATGTGCTCGGGAAGGTTCTTGCCCGCTGGTACATGCATTTATTCACCGTCCATCATATCCCGATGCATATCATCGAAATCGGAGGCGGGACAGGCAGGATCGCTGAAGCGGTTTTACAGGAATGGAAAGAGCAGTTCGGGGCATACGGAGATTTGAGCTATACAATGATCGAGGAGAGTCCCTATCATCTGGAGCTGCAGCAGAAGCGATTAAGCCGTTTTCCGAACGTTTCGTTTTTCAACAGTCTGGATGAAATCAGCGATATTGAAGGGGTAGTGTTCTCTAATGAATTATTTGATGCTTTCCCGGTACATGCAGTAGAGAACAAGAGGGGGCTCCTGCATGAAATTATGGTTGGCTGGGATAATGGATTCATTGAGGTTCCGTTACCGCTCGGTGACAGGCAGGTCCAATCATACCTGGATGAACGCGGAATAGTTCTGCAGGATGGCTGGAGGATTGAAATACCGTTGCCTGGCGTCTCTTATTATCGCAGGATCTGCAAAAAGCTGGCGCATGGCGTGGCCGTAACAATCGACTATGGGTATACCGATTCTGAATTAGCGGAACCAGCCCACCGGGAAGGAAGCATCCGGGGCTACCATAAGCATAGAATGGTAAACAACCCTTTGCAGTATCCCGGGATAATGGACCTTACATCCCATATCCATTGGGATTCCTTAATCGGTGCCGGGGAAAGGAACGGGGCATCGACCCTGTCATTTCTTTCACAGCATGAATTCCTTGTTTCAGGCGGTATCATGTCTCTGCTGGCTGAACCTGCAGGCATGGATCCTTTTTCAGAAGCTTTCAAAAGAAACAGGGCAATCCGTTCCCTGTTGGAGCCTGGGGAGATCAGCTTGCATTTTCAGGTGCTCGTTCAAGGGAAAGGAATCGGGGAAGGACCTTTGTATCCCATCAACTGCCTGTGAAGCGGATGCTGCCTTAGCCGGTTTGGGCAAATAGGGCATATCCTTTCAGGCTGCTTAATGCAGTGCGGGAGAAAAATAAAAACTTCAGCTTTGCCATCTATGAAAGGATGGGGCTGAAGTTTTTATTTGTTATTAATGGCCTCCTACGCCTGGAGTCATCAGACATGTAGTCCA
>CAKQBC010000259.1 GCA_934215995.1 uncultured Bacillus sp.
GGCGTATACTATGCAAACGGGGAAATGATCCAGATCCACCCGACAGCGATTCCTGGAGATGACAAGCTTCGTCTTATGAGTGAATCGGCTCGCGGGGAAGGCGGACGTATTTGGACATATAAAGACGGTAAGCCTTGGTATTTCCTTGAGGAAAAATACCCTGCATACGGAAACCTTGTTCCCCGTGACATTGCAACACGTGAAATTTTTGACGTGTGCGTTAACCAAAAGCTTGGAATCAATGGCGAGAACATGGTATATCTTGACCTTTCACATAAAGACCCGAAAGAATTGGATATCAAGCTTGGCGGAATCATTGAAATCTATGAGAAATTCACAGGCGATGACCCGCGCAAGCTTCCGATGAAAATCTTCCCTGCTGTCCACTACTCAATGGGCGGACTATGGGTTGATTATGACCAAATGACAAATATTCCTGGTCTGTTCGCAGCCGGCGAATGTGATTTCTCACAGCATGGCGCCAACAGACTTGGAGCAAACTCACTCCTATCGGCCATTTATGGCGGTATGGTCGCTGGGCCGAATGCCATCAAATACATTAACGGGCTTGAAAAGAGCAGTGATGCCATTTCATCCAATGTGTATAATGGCGCTGTCATGGAGCAAGAAGACAAGTGGAGCAGCATCATGAACATGGATGGGACTGAAAATGCGTATGTCCTCCATAAAGAATTAGGCGAATGGATGACAGATAACGTGACAGTTGTCCGCTACAATGACAAACTGTTGAAAACAGACGAGAAAATCCAGGAATTGCTTGAAAGATACAATAATATCAATATCAATGACACAGCTAAATGGAGCAATCAGGGAGCGGCATTTACCCGCCAGCTTGAACACATGCTTCAGTTGGCGCGTGTAATTACATTGGGTGCATATAAACGTGACGAGAGCCGCGGAGCGCATTATAAACCGGACTTCCCGGAACGTAACGATGAAAAGTTCCTGAAAACAACAATGGCGAAATTCGTGAACAGTACATCTGCTCCGGAAATTTTCTACGAAGATGTCGATGTATCATTGATCAAGCCGCGTAAACGGGACTATTCAAAATCTAAAGGGGGTAACTAAATCATGGCAGAAACAAAAGAAGTCGTATTTATCATCACACGTCAAGACAGTCCTGAGTCAGCCCCTTATGAAGAAGAGTTTGCTATACCTTATCGCCCGAACATGAATGTTATTTCCGCTTTGATGGAGATTCGGAGAAATCCGGTCAACAGTAAAGGCGAAAAGACAACTCCTATAACATGGGATATGAACTGTTTGGAGGAAGTGTGCGGGGCATGTTCCATGGTCATCAACGGAAAGCCGCGCCAATCCTGTACGGCATTGGTCGATCAGCTTGAGCAGCCGATCAGGCTTGCCCCAATGAAGACATTCCCGGTAATCCGCGACCTTCAGATCGACAGAAGCCGTATGTTCGATTCTTTGAAACGTGTGAAGGCATGGATTCCAATCGACGGAACATACGATTTAGGGCCTGGTCCGCGTATGCCGGAGAAAAAACGCCAGTGGGCATATGAGCTGTCCAAATGCATGACTTGCGGTGTATGCCTGGAAGCATGTCCGAACGTAAACAGTAAATCGGACTTCATCGGACCTGCTCCGCTTTCACAAGTGCGTTTGTTCAATGCACATCCAACTGGTGCAATGAACCAGGCTGACCGTCTGAATGCGCTTATGGAAGATGGCGGTTTGTCAGGCTGCGGTAATTCACAAAACTGTGTGCAAGCTTGTCCTAAAGGCATTCCTTTGACAACTTCTATTGCAGCTTTGAATCGTGCTACAACGATTCAAGCATTCAAAAACTTTTTCGGAAGCGACACGGTTTAATGGCTAAACCCCCGGCTATGCTGGGGGTTTCCTTTTAACATAACGAAGAATAGTATGGCAAAAAGCGTATTTCCGAGGAAATTAGACAAAAAAATATGAATGAACATTCATTCAAAAAGAAGGGTGAGCAGAATGTCTAAAATTGCGTATATTGATAACATGGAAAAATGGATGGACGATTTTTCATTTTCATACACCGTGAAGGTTCGGTTTTCAGAAACCGATATGTTTGGCCATTTAAACAATACAGTCCCATTTACATATTTCGAGATGGCGAGAATTGAATATTTCAAGCACCTCGGGTTCATGCAGGATTGGCTGAAGCCTGAGAATGAAACGATCCCGGTTGTGGCCGATCTGCAGTGCGATTTTCTGAAACAGGTTTTTTTCGATGAGGAAATTGATGTGTATGTTAAGGCGAGAAACATAGGAAACTCATCTATGGATATACACTATATGGCAAAGGGAGCAAAAGGGGATATTCTGTTTACGGGCCGGGGCGTCATTGTCCAGATTTCCAGATTCACAGGAAGGGCTGTGCCATGGTCAGTGGAGGCGAAAAAGCTGTTGATCGACAGCTAGTAACCGGTGTAAGATTTGGCGATTGGCGCTTCACTACATAGGCAAAACAAGCTGTCCTGAAATAGGGCAGCTTGTTTTTATGCGGAGGCACATCAAGATGAGCGCGCAGACAGCTTTTAAGGGTGTTGTTCCTGTATGGACAGTTGAATTGCAATGTCAATCGCATTAAAGGTACAGGGGTATATTTAAAAGGACACCGGGCGGCTATCCATTCCGTTTCCTGCAGTTTGAATATAAATATAGGACAAAAGACAAGCAGTGGTAATGACAGGAACCTTGCAGAAGGGAGGGATAGCGTTGGCTTTCGATATCGGCATTACTGTATTTGTCTTTGCCGCAACCATGCTCGTTGTCCTTTGGAGGCCGAATAGCCTGAATGAAGCGATACCGGCTGGGATTGGGGCGGCATTGATTATGGCCACAGGCATTGTGTCGCTTGCGGACATAGCAGAAATTATGCAGAAAATAAGCGGAGCCTCCCTTACCATTATCTCAACGATTGTCATGGCGGTCGTCCTCGAGAATTTCGGCTTCTTCCACTGGGCAGCGGCAAAGCTTGCAAAACTGGCGGCTGGGTCGGGCTTGAGGCTGTTCTGGTATATACAATTGCTTTGCTTTCTGATGACGCTTCTGTTCAATAATGATGGCAGCATTCTCATAACGACACCAATCCTGATCCTTCTTTTAAAAAACCTTCGCTTGAAGCCCCATCAATTTATTCCTTATCTTTTGAGCGGCGCTTTAATAGCGACTGCCTCCAGCGCCCCGATCGGTGTCAGCAACATAGTCAACCTGATCGCCATGGATATTGTCGGCATGAGCTTGCTGGATTTCACCAAAATGATGTTTGTTCCCGCTTTATTGGGGCTGCTGTCCATGTCCTGCCTGATGTTTATCGTTCTGAAATCAAAGATGCCTAAACAGCTGCCGCCGGTCACTTACGATATAGAGGAAGCTTTCTTCACAAAGAATCTGCATCCGCTGAAAAAAGGGACTCCCGCTGAAGCAAAAAGGAAACGGACATTGTTCATGGGGAAAATCCTGCTGTTTGTGCTGCTGATTCGCTGCCTTTTATTCGTTGCATCTTACTTTTCGATACCAATCGAGATTGTCTCCATAATCGGATCGCTCATTTTGCTTGTGTACAGATGGCGAGTTTTCAAAATAAAGCCGTTTGATGTGCTGAAAAAAACACCATGGTCCATTTTTGTGTTCGCCTTCTCAATGTATGTAATCATTTACGGCCTTCATAATGCGGGCCTTACAAAGCTCTTGATTGCGATCTTCGAGCCGATCATGGAATGGGGGTTATTTGAAGCGAGCCTCATCATGGGCGGAACTGTCAGCCTTCTGTCCAACATTTTCAACAATCATCCGGCTTTGATGGTCGGCACGATGAGCATTGTCGAAATGAACCTTGATCCGGTTATGATGAAGACCATCTATCTGGCGGCTATCATCGGGAGCGACATCGGCGCTTTGCTGCTGCCGATCGGGACATTGGCATCCTTGTTATGGATGGATATATTGAAAAGGAACAAAATCAAGGTCGAATGGAAGCAATATATCGGGGTGACATTCATTGTTATACCGCTGTCGACTTTGGTGACGCTCCTATTCCTGATTTACT
>CAKQBC010000260.1 GCA_934215995.1 uncultured Bacillus sp.
AAACGTCCTGTTCACCTCATGAGCGGACGAGCCGGGCAAGCAACGAAGAATGCGAGCGTTTGTCAACAGTCTGAAAGACGCACTTATTGTGCGCCTTTGAATAATTGACTCATAATCTCAATCTTTTTCTCCGTATAGTGCAGGAAGCTTTCATTATATGATTTTGGATCCTTCGGATTGGCGAAGTGCTCAATTTTCCCCGTCTCCGGATGAATGAACTTACTTGCCGCACCGCAGCCGATTCCGATGATGGATTGCTGTTCTTCCATGATCATAATATTATATATGCTTTCCTGTCCCATTTTGGAGTATCCTACGTTCTCCAGGTTTCCAAGGATATTCTTTTGCCGGTACAAGTAATATGGGTGATAATCATGAGCCGCTGTCCATTCCTCGGCCATGTTCATCATCTTCTGTACTTCATCACGGTCTGCGACTTTATATTTCTGCCTGTTCCGGGTCATTTCAGAAGCCCTCTTGAAGGATAGCGTATGGACAGTCAATGATTCCGGCATCAGCTTTTCCGTTTCATTGAGCGAGTGCCCAAGCTCTTTTGTTCCTTCTCCCGGCAAGCCGATAATCAGGTCCATATTGATATTGTTCATGCCCATTTCCCGGGCAAGATGATACTTATCAATCGTTTCCTGGACAGAGTGATGGCGGCCGATCGCTTTCAATGTTTCATCAATATAGGATTGCGGGTTGATGCTGATCCGGTCGATGTTCCATTTTTTCAATACAGCCAGCTTCTCCGGCGTGATCGTATCAGGCCTTCCTGCTTCGACCGTGATCTCCCTTACCTTTTCTACATTAGGGAAATGTTCATACATGATGGCATATAACTCATCCATTTCCTCTGCTGTAATGCTGGTCGGCGTTCCGCCGCCGTAATAAATCGTCGTTATGCCGATGCCATTCTCTTTCAGGTAGCGGCCGATTTCCTTCATCTCATACTGAAGCCCTGCAAGGAAGCCGTTGACCGAACCCTTCGCAGGGTTGATCGCATATGCCGGGAATGTGCAATAGGCACATTTAGTCGGGCAGAAAGGAATGCCTATATAGATGCTCACTTCCTTGCGCAGGTCATACAGATCGGGTACTGCATCCAGCTGGCGCCTAACGATTGTTTTCATCAGCTCAATCTTTTCGTCCGTGATCATATACTCAGAGCTGAGCATGCGGTGTGCCTCTTCTTCAGTTGCCCCTGCACGCAACGCGCGATGCATCAGCTTTGTCGGCCTGATTCCGGTCAGGAAGCCCCACTTTTGGCGGATTCCCGTCATTTCCTGGAAAGCGATCAGGTAAGCGTGCGAAATGGTTCTCTTCAATTGCTTGATTGCTTCTTTTTTATCGGGGAACAAGTACTCTTTTTCGCTGACACCCAACGTTTCCCTTCCTGTCTCTCTATGCACCAGTGTCACTGATACTTTGACTGTATCCGATTCTTTCACAGTGAAATCAGCAATATAATCTGCCTCTTCTGCCTGTTTGAAGGTCACTTTCGACTCCTCAAAGAATAAATTCGTTATCTCCTGCAACGGCCTCAGGAATCGCTCATCCTGCAGCCCTTTTATTTCTATCAACAAAGTGGATCACCTTTTAATTCGTTAGTTTTCTTACTTTCATGCTGCTAATAGTTTACAGAACTGCCTTTGGAAGGTCAACTTAGTGCACCTGTCATTTTTTCATCAGATTCATTTTTTCAAGGAATTGAAACTGGTATTGTTTACGGAACAGTTCCTTAACCATGTAAGAAACACCATCTTCATCATTGCTTCTTGTGATCCAATCCGCCGCCGCCTTCAATTCTGCATCTCCATTTCCCATTGCCACTCCGACACCTGATCCATTTATGAGATCCATGTCATCCTTCCCGTTCCCGATCGACACAATTTCTTCATCCTCAATGCCAAAGAAGTCTGCAAGATAGCGTACGCCCCTCCATTTGCTGACTTGTGCAGAGGTAATCAACAATTTGTTTTCTTCCTTTTGGATCACTTGAATGTCAGTGAACATGCCAGTAAGAGCATCCATGGCATCCTGCTGTTCCCTTTTGTTTTTGAAGAATGCCTCAATACTCATTGGCGTAGCCGGGTTATTCTCCAAGTGGCCGCTTACCGAATCGACATAATGCTGGGAGAATGTTGTTTGCTCGCTAACATAAACCGCCATCTTTCCGAGTAAATTTTCCGGAAGATCCACCCTGTTGGCAAGCTGGGATGCAAGAAGATTCAGCTTGAAATGGCAGCCCAGGTTTTCGAGGAACTTAGCTGTAAGCATAGTCGTCTCTTCGTCGAGTTTCTTTATGAATAATGGCTTATCGTTGTACGCGCCGATATAAGCTCCTTGAGCGGCGACAACCATTGATCTGATTTTCAATGCCTTGACAAGCTTCTTGCAGGATTGAAAGTTCCTGGAGGTCACGAAAACGACCGCCACGCCCTTTTCATGTACGTATTCAAGCGCTTCCCTTGTCGCTTTGCTGACCTTGCCATTGTTTTGCAGCAATGTCCCATCTATATTGACCGCAAGCATTTTATAAACCATGATGCTCCCCCTCTTCTTTACTGTCCTGCTTACATTTTTATGAGGACAGATATCCATATAGAACATTGGACAAGGGCAACATTCACTGCTTTTTAGGACTAAAAAAGAGGAATTCCCTTAGGATTCCTCTTTTATGCTTATTTTATTGCTGTAAAGGCCCGTATATTTCTTCAAGCGGCCTTGTGATGATTTTATTCAATTCGGCAATCACCATGCTCATCCGCTGCTCTGCGGCAATCAGTCTGGAAATAGTCGGGTTTTGCTGGACAAGCTGGAACATTTTTTGCGCCTGCTCAACCTCCTCCGGCAAAATCTCAACCCCTGACATCTGTTTTTCCTGCAGTTTCAACTGAACATTACGGAAGTTCTCAAATAGCTTATTAGCGATTTCGTCCTTTTTCACTTCTTCAAAAAGAGCTTTCAGCTCCGCATATTCATTGCTTTCCCTTATTGCCTTTTCCAAGTCATACGCCAAATCATAAAGATTAGCCATTCATCCAACACTCCTCATCTTTTTCTAAATCCACAGGGCGATCATTCCCTGTACAAACCCGATCAAACCGCCAAGCAACGCTCCAAGATACGTAATCATGCCCAGTTCTCTCTTTGCGATCGATAATATCATTTCCTCGAGTCTTTCCAAAGAGAAGCCGTCGATTTGCTCTTTTATGATTTGCTCCAGGTGAAGCTTTTCCATAAAGAGCCCCACATGCTGGATGATCTTTTCGAACAGGATTTCCATTACAATAGGCAATATCCGCCCGGTAAGGAATCCTTCACTTTCCTGTATCAGTTCGCTGACAGGTTTTTCAAAGATTCTATTCAATTGTATCATTTTTATGAATTCATTCTGTAAAGGAATTCCCGCCTTGGCAAGATTGAATGTTTCATACACATCTTCAATATCCCTCTGTTTAAGGGTATGCCATTCTTTCCTGAGGAGTTCATTGATCATGCCCTTCGTTCCTTCAGCACGGAGGAATTGCTGGATTTCAGGTTCAATTTTATCGACCAGCTTCTCGTTTTTCATGAACATCTGCAGCATATTCCAAAGCATTCCCTTATCCTCAAAGAAATCCTGCACCATCTTATCCAGCTGCATCCTGCCTTCATTGCTGCTGAAGAAGTCCTGTCCTTTTTTCAAAATAAAGTCGGTCACGTCAGGAATTTTGCTTTCCACATACTCATTGGCGCTTTCCGGCAGAACATCGGAAACAATGGATGCCTTATTTTCGGCATACCAGTTTTCAGCCTTATCCGAAACAAAGCTTCGAAGCTTTGTTTCTGCCTTTTCCTCTGAGATATGGATTTTTCCCAAAGCATCCGCCACAGTCTGCCCGGACGTTTCGTAATCCTTCAGCTTACTTTGGATCCATTTCGTTATATCCTTCCGAAATTGCGGAGTCAGGAATTTTTGCTGGATGCTTTCTGCAGTCAGAAGATGTTCAACGACCATCTTCCCGATTTGTTCCGATAGCTCGCTCCTTCTTTTCGGGATTAAACCCGGGGTGAAGGGCA
>CAKQBC010000261.1 GCA_934215995.1 uncultured Bacillus sp.
GGCTTCAGCGTATGCCAGGTTGTGGCGGTTTTTAGCCGGAGTTCATCTGATCAAGGCGCTCACGCTTTTGGGATAGGATTATCTGGATAAAAACCCAAGGACAGCCAAAATGATAATGATTCCCCAGAGAACAAGCCTTGATGCGGGCACCCCTTTTAATGAAGGCCTGATGCCGGCAAGACCTCCGGGCCGTATTATGCCGGATGAAGAAGATGTACGTCCTTTGGCCAGTGATGCCGCACCAATCAGGAAACCTGCAAGCAGGCCGAATAAATGGGCTGTAACATTAATGTTTGGCTGCAGAAAGGTCATGATTACGCCGATTATCGTAATGGTCAGTATGATTTGTGAGTTTTCCCTGGATAAAAGTTCTTTTCGGAATACAATGATTGCCGCAAAGTATCCGAACAGGCCAAAGATCGCACCACTGGCGCCCACATGAATATATGTCAAAGGTTCAAGAAGCAGTGTTGCAATATTTGCTGCTGCACCAGCTGTGATGTAAAGGAGGATGAATCTGGTTTTCCCGAGCATTCGTTCCAGTAAAGGGCCGAAGAGAACAAGAGAAAAGCTGTTGAATAAAACATGGGGGAAACCGCTGTGCAGTATGATTGGGCTCAGCAGCCGCCAGTATTCACCTTGAACAATATATAAATTGACACCTGCAAGCTTTTCGAAAATAAGTGTATTTGGGAATAGGGGAACGACTGTTAATAGATAGATGATAATATGGATACAAATGATAGCAGAAACAACAGGGTAGTAGCGGATAAATTCCTTAAAGCTTTCCGTTCTTGTAAACATGGCTCTCCTCCGTGCTTGAATTGTTGGACCGTGTATCTACATCATAGCCTGAAAAGCGGTTTTTCAGCATGCCATAACACTTATTCATTGGATAATGTGTACATAATACTGCTTCTACTGTATTCTTTATGCAGCGAATAATATAAATAGAAGGAAGATGAGAGATGATTTCCGGTATTGGGATTGATATTGCAGATCTGGAGCGCATACGAAAAATTATTGCCAGGCAGGAGCGGTTTCCTGAACGGATTTTGACACCAAAAGAGCAGGATGGCTATCGCCGCTTGCCGGAAAAGAGACAGGCTGAATATCTTGCCGGGAGGTTCGCGGCAAAAGAAGCCTTTTCAAAGGCGTGGGGCACTGGTATTGGGGAAGAACTTTCCTTTCAGGATATTGAAATTGAAAAGGATGAAAAGGGAAAGCCTTATATTTCGAAGCCATTTAAAGATGGGATACACTTGTCGATTTCCCATAGCAGAGAATATGCGGTGGCTCAGGTGGTTATAGAAAAAACTTGATATTTGGCAGGCTGAAGAATTTCAAAAGCTTGTCATTCCTCCTAGCATATTCCCTAAGGTTGTCTCATATATTCATAATGCGATAGGAGAGACAGGCCGGAAGTTGGGCCGATCTCACTGAAATGAGACAAAGGGGCTGAAGGAATGAAGAAAAAGTGGTTCATGCTGCTTGCCGGGCTTTTGGTAGTTCTTGCATTGTCTGCCTGTGGAACTAAATCACAGGAAGACGTCGTAAAGGATCTTAACAATAAGCTTGAAGACATTAAAGGATACAAGGCAGAGGCCAAGATGACTCTGCAGATGGGGACTGACCCGCAAACCTACGATATTGAAGTATGGCATAAGGAGCCTGACTTTTACCGGGTGAACCTGAAAAACGCCCAAAAGGAACAAAGCCAAATGATTCTGCGCAACGATGACGGTGTATTTGTCCTCACTCCTGCGCTGAACAAGAGCTTCCGTTTCCAGAGCGATTGGCCGCAGAACAGCAGCCAGGCTTATTTATATGAATCATTAGTCAAGGACATTATGGAGGATAAAGAAGCTAAGTTCTCCGCTACAAAAGATCATTATGTGTTTGAAACAAAAACACGCTATCAAAATAATCAGATGCTTCCTGTCCAGGAAATCAAGCTCAAGAAGTCCGATTTATCCCCAGTCAGTGTGAAGGTTATGGATCCTGATAAAAATGCACTTGTAACAGTAGAATTTTCAAATGTAAAGTTTAATGCCAGCTTCGATAAGAAAGATTTTGACATGCAGAAGAACATGACAGGAGCCCAGCTCGAAGTGCCGGTGATGGCTGAAGTGGAGGATCAGGAATTCGCGGTTAAATATCCGCAGATGGATATGGCTGATGTAAAGCTGGTTGATGAGCAGGAAGTTCAAACAGAAGATGGCAAGCGCGTTGTATTGACGTACGATGGAGAAAAATCCTTCACTCTTGTGCAGGAAAAGGCCGCTGTCATGCCGACATCATCCGTCGTTACTTCAGTGAAAGGCGAGCCTGTTGACCTTGGCTTCACCATTGGTGCACTTTCTGACAACACCATTTCCTGGACCTACCAGGGTGTGGATTATATGATTGCATCCAATGATTTATCACCTGAAGAAATGTCCGAAATTGCCCGCACTGTACAGGGGGAAATGGTAAAATAAATCACCGTCAAAAAGCAGGTCTCAAATGGGGCCTGTTTTTTATGCTGCCGGCATGGGAAATCATCTTTCCAAAGCCTTTTGATAAAAATAAGCATTTGACAAACCCTCTGCCAGAGTTTGATAATCGACATGTAGAGAAGCAATGGCTAAAGGACGTGAATACATCGATGAATGAACAAACAAAAATGTACCGGGACACTTGGGCAGAGATAAATCTGGATCATATTTCATATAATGTAGAGTCAATGAAAAAACATGCAGAAGAAGGGACAAACGTCATTGCGGTTGTGAAGGCAAATGGGTATGGGCATGGAGATGCTGCTGTGGCGGAAGCGGCCCTGGAAGCGGGAGCATCCTCTCTGGCTGTTGCCACCCTGGATGAGGCGATGGCATTGAGAAATAAAAAGATTGCAGCGCCGATCTTAGTAATGGGAGCGAGCCGCCCGGAGCATGCAGGCGAAGCAGCTGCAAAGAATATTGCCCTGACCGTTTTTCAAAAGGAGTGGCTATCACAAGCATACGAATATGTGGAAGACGGAGAAGTCCTGAATATCCATTTAAAGTTTGATACAGGCATGGGACGCCTGGGTATTCGAAGCCGTGATGAGCTTGCGGGAATTGAGAGCGTTATCAAAAAGGACAAGCGTTTTCTGCTTGAAGGGGTGTTTACGCATTTTGCCACAGCGGATTCATTGGAGAATGCTTATTTTGAAAAGCAGCTGAGCAGATTTGAGGAAATGACCAGCTGGCTGGAGATTTTGCCAAAGTATATCCATACCAGCAACAGCGCGGCGGGCCTCAGATTTCCCAAAGCCCACTTCAATGCTGTCAGAATGGGGATCAGTATGTACGGCCTGGCTCCTTCCATGGAAATTAAGTCTGATCTTCCTTTCCGTCTGAAAGAAGCTTTTTCTCTCCACACCTCTATTGTTCATGTGAAAAAGCTTCATAAAGGCGAGAAGGTCAGCTATGGGGCGACTTATGAGGCACAAGAAGATGAATGGATTGCAACTTTGCCGATCGGCTATGCGGATGGCTGGATACGAAAACTTCAGGGGCAGGAGGTTCTTGCTGAAGGATTGAGGGTTCCAATTGTTGGAAGAGTTTGTATGGATCAATGCATGATTAAGCTTCCGCATGAAATGCCTGTCGGTACAAAAGTAACCCTGATCGGCGAGCAGGGGGAAGAAAAGATTCCGGTTGACGAAATCGCCGAAAAACTTGAAACCATCAACTATGAAGTAACCTGCATGGTATCTTCCCGGGTTCCGCGCATATATAAAAGAGATGGTAAAATTATCGGGGGAATTAATTATCTGCTATAATCGTAAAAAACTTTATTTGCTGCCCAGCTAAGCTATCGCCCGGAAAAAGGGATGGAATAAGCGCGGCGGCTTTCTGAAGAATTCTGAAGTTAGTTAACTGTCTAGCTTCAGCGCCTACCCCCTCGAGGTCACAAGCTTGTCTTGTTTCGGCTCCTAGGGACTCGAGACATAAGCCAATCCCTTCCAGAAGGAAAGAACACCTTCTTGCAGGGCTCGTCTTATGCTTGTCGTCCCTGGGCAGTCGCCTCCAC
>CAKQBC010000262.1 GCA_934215995.1 uncultured Bacillus sp.
GAAAAGAAAGATGGGCAAGCGGGAGGGAATGGAATGAAGCTTGCATTCGTATTTCCCGGCCAGGGCTCCCAAAAAAATGGTATGCTGCACAGCCTGCCGGACCACCCAGCCGCTCTTGAAGTTCTGCAGGAAGCAAGAGATGTAATAGGGGAAAATGTCTTAAATCTCGATACTGACAAAGCCCTGAAGTCCACTGTTTCAGTTCAATTGTCTTTGCTTATTGCGTCAGTGGCTGTATCAAAAGCATTTAAAGCGGAAGGGGTGAGGCCGGATTTTGCTGCAGGTCATTCAGCCGGAGCCTTTGGAGCTGCCGTTATGTGCGGGGCGATGAGTTTTGCCGATGCTTTGGAGATTGTAAAGCTGAGAGGAGAGCTGATGGAGCAGGCCTTTCCATCGGGCTATGGGATGGGGGTGATTACTGGTTTTGATGCCAGGACTGTATATGAAATCACTGCTGCCATTTCTTCAGACGAGAATCCGGTATATCCCTCGAATATTAATGCAGCAGATCAAGTAACCATTTCCGGCTCCATTCCGGGCATTAAAGCGGTTCTGGATCAAGCAGGCCAACGCGGCGCAAGGACGGCCGAGCTTTTGAATGTAAGTGTGCCATCCCATTGTCCTTTGCTGAAATCAGTCGGTGATTCTTTATATGACAAGCTTGCTTCTGTCCATATCCGTGTCCCGTTTATCCCATATGCCGCAAATCGGACAGCAAGGCTATTACGTGATTCGGAGCAAATTCGAGAAGACCTCGCTTTTAATGTTTCGCATCCGGTCCGCTGGTATGAAATCAGCTCCTTGCTTTGTGAGCATGGCACAAGGCTATTGATCGAGATGCCTCCGGGGAATGTCCTGACCACTTTAAATAAAAAAATACTGCCTGGTGCCCGCTCTGTCTCCGTGGATGAAAACGGGGTAGATAATTGTCTTTTCCTTGCCAAGAGATTTTGTTCTTAAAATAACATATTTTGATAGAAAGGGGATTTTATCATGCAGGCTGCCAAACAGCGATCGTGGAATACACGTCTTGAAGCCAAGCAAAAACGATTAGAGAGAATGAAAGGCATCACCAGCAATCGAATTATTCCAACCAGTCAAATTGTCGAGGCTCTCGAAACACTGATTATGCCGGGGGATCGGGTAGTGCTTGAAGGGAATAATCAAAAGCAGGCATCCTTCCTTTCAGCTGCTCTTGCTCAGGCTGATCCGAAAAAATTATTCGATTTGCACATGATCATGTCCAGCATTTCCCGACCTGAACATCTCGATATATTTGAGTACGGCATTGCCAGCAAAGTGGACTTCTCATATGCTGGCCCGCAAAGTCTCAGGATGGCGCAAATGCTTGAAGATGGGAAGCTGACAATGGGAGAGATTCATACATATGTAGAGTTATATGGAAGGCTCTTCATTGATTTGATTCCTTCAGTGGCTTTAGTGGCTGCCGATAAAGCTGATTCAGAAGGCAACTTATATACAGGCCCCAATACGGAGGAAACACCGACTCTTGTTGAAGCAGCAGGCTTCAGCAGCGGGATTGTCATTGCACAGGTGAATGAACTGACTGATGAATTGCCTCGCGTAGACATTCCAGGCTCCTGGATTGATTTTGTTGTTGTTGCTGACAAGCCTTATCAGCTTGAGCCGCTATTTACACGTGACCCTCGCCATATTACAGATATTCAGATTTTGCAGGCTATGATGGTCATTAGGGGAATCTATGAAAAGCACGGAGTAAAATCTCTGAATCACGGGATAGGCTATAATACTGCCGCGATTGAACTGCTTCTCCCTACCTACGGTGAATCCTTAGGCTTGAAGGGGAAAATTTGCAGGCACTGGGCTTTGAATCCTCATCCTACACTCATTCCGGCCATTGAAAGCGGATGGGTAGAGAGTGTCCATTGCTTTGGCGGAGAAGTAGGCATGGAAAAATACGTCGCTGCCCGGCGTGATGTGTTTTTTACCGGACATGATGGAAGCTTGCGCTCAAACCGGACACTTTGCCAGCTTGCAGGACAATATGCTGTTGATCTATTTGTAGGCTCGAGCCTGCAGATTGACGAGGCTGGAAATTCTTCAACTGTAACGAGAGGACGGCTTGCCGGCTTTGGGGGAGCGCCGAACATGGGACATGATCCGGGAGGAAGGCGCCATTCCTCTCAAGCGTGGCTTGACATGATGACGGACACTGACCCGCTTGCACGCGGAAGAAAATTGGTTGTTCAGGTAGTTGAAACCTTCCAAAACGGAAATAAACCTGTATTTGTTGAATCGCTGGATGCTGTAGGCGCGAAAACAGATATAGGCCTTGAAACAGCGCCTGTCATGATTTATGGGCATGATGTGACACATATAGTCACCGAGGAGGGCATTGCCTATCTATATAAAACGGACAGCATGGAGGAGCGGAGGCAGGCCATCGCAGCCATTGCCGGTGTGACCCCACTTGGCCTGAAGCATGATGTAAAGGCGACGGAAAAATTAAGAAGAGAAGGATTAATCGCTCTTCCGGAGGATCTCGGCATTAGAAGGACCGATGCAAAACGATCCCTGCTGGCTGCCAAAAATGTTGAGGAGCTT
Organism: uncultured Bacillus sp.; assembly: GCA_934215995.1. Lineage (GTDB taxonomy): Bacteria > Bacillota > Bacilli > Bacillales > DSM-1321 > Bacillus_AD. The sequence goes on from CAKQBC010000262.1 coordinate 2,587, forward strand.
GTGGAATGGTCTGAAGGGTTATATGAACCGCCTGCCAAATTTAGAAGCTGGTAAAGGGGCTGATTGGAAACAATGAAAGACTTAGAATCTTACAGCCTGTATCTTGGAAAGCTGGCCGTACAATCACTCATTGAAGAGGCTGAGCTGACGCCAAAACCAGGACTGGTCGATAAGAAAAGCTCCGGCTCGCATAGAGATATGTCATTAAACACAATGATTCGGTCAGCTATTGCACTTGAGGATACATTCAGGGTAATCGCTGAAACAAGCTTTAACCGGACCCCTTCTCAGGAGCTGCGCGAAGAGATTGCTTTGATTGGCAGGCGGGGTGAACAGGAGATGTTCCTGGCTACGGGTGGCGTAAATACCCATAAAGGAGCGATATGGGCATTAGGACTGCTCGTTTCAAGTGCTGCAATGGACCTGGGGAAAAGCCCGGGCAAAGAGGTAGCCGTTCAGGCAGGAAGGCTGGCTCTATATAAAGATCGAAACCTGCCTGCCGGTAATACAAATGGCAGCCGGGTTAAAGCAAGGTTTGGAGTGGACGGAGCAAGGGGTGAGGCAGAGCAAGGCTTTCCCCATATCAGACAGATAGCTCTGCCAGTTCTTAATGAATCAAGAAAAAGAGGTTTGAATGAGAATTTTTGCAGGCTAAACGTACTTATCTCACTGATGGCAGAGTTAAATGACACGTGTATTTTGCATAGGGGAGGCGAAGAAGCCCTCGAAATCACCAAGGCTCATGCAAAGGAAATAGTAATGGCAGGAGGAGTTTCTGCCGACAAAGGATGGCAGCTGTTAGAACAATTGGATCAATCATTATGCAGCATGAATGTATCACCGGGCGGAAGCGCTGATTTGCTTGCCGCTGCCATATTCCTGGATTATCTGGATCAGAATGCGAAAAGCGAGTTTAAGAGATTAGAAGCCTTACAAATTTAGCAGAAGGAGAGCTGTCGAATGGAGAAATTGAACTTTCGCTTTCCAGCAACTCAAATGCTTGAATCAAATGCCCATGTGGGAGTTGTAGGATCAGGCGACCTGGAGATTTTAATGGAGCCATCCGACCAGGGATATGCAGATGTAACAGTCCGTACTGGTACAACAGGCTTCAATCAAATATGGGAAAAGGTATTAGAACGATTTTTTAGCCATCATGCTATTTCAGCAAACATTAAGATCAATGATTTTGGGGCAACTCCGGGCGTTGTATCATTAAGGCTCTCACAAGCATTGGAGGTGGGCAGAAATGCTGGATACATTAAAAAATAGCTTTGTAGAGTGCGGAGGCAGAGAGCGGGCAAGAGTGCTTATGGATGAAGGCACATTCAGGGAGCTATTGGGACCATTTGAAGGTCTGGAATCCCCGCACCTTGAACCGCAGGGAATTGTTCCCCAAAGTGATGATGGGGTTGTGATCGGCAAAGGAAAGATAGAGGGGAGGCCGGCAGTCGTCATCTCCA
>CAKQBC010000263.1 GCA_934215995.1 uncultured Bacillus sp.
GAAATCACATTGGCTGAATCAGGTACAGTGGTCCTGTTTTCTTCACCGGAGAAAGGCCGTTCGGTAAGCTTGCTTCCGACTACGTATATTGCGATCATACCGAAAAGCTCAATCGTCCCAAGGATGACGCAAGCGGCGCAGTATATCCGCAATCAAGTGAAAAAAGGGAAAACGGTCCCTTCTAGCATTAACTTTGTGACAGGGCCCAGCAACTCTGCCGATATAGAAATGAATCTCGTTGTCGGGGTGCATGGTCCTGTGAAGGCAGCCTATATAGTAGTGGAAGATAAATAAGATTTGGTAAAAAACACTCTATTTAATCAGTAGAGTGTTTTTTACAGAGTACATATGAATTGTATAAACATACAAAAATTTGTTGCATAACCTTACATATTTTAGATAAAGAAACATGGAATGGACTATTTATTTGAATTATCATTAAGTTTAAAAGCGGCCACGCCGCACAATAAAAGGGATGGGAAGTGAAGATATGATTCCTGCACACGTGAAAGAGAAATTAATCCGAATTGTCGGCGCTGAGAATTTCGAAGATTCAAAAGTCAGCTGCTTTACATATTCCTATGATGCGACTCCGCAGTTCCAATCGATTCCGGATGCGGTTATTTCCCCTAGGAACGCAGAGGAAATATCCGAAATATTGAAGGTTTGCAATGAAAGCGGTATCCCGATCGTGCCGAGAGGGTCGGGGACGAACCTTTGCGCAGGCACATGCCCGACTGAAGGCGGCATTGTCTTATTGTTCAAGCATATGAACAAAATTCTCGATATTGATGAAGAGAACTTGACGGTAACGGTCCAGCCTGGCGTTGTGACGCTCGATATGATCAATGAAGTCGAGTCGAAGGGCTTCTTTTATCCGCCTGATCCGAGCTCGATGAAGATTTCCACGATCGGCGGCAATATCAATGAGAATTCCGGGGGCCTTCGCGGCCTGAAATATGGCGTGACGCGCGACTATGTGCTCGGGCTTGAAGTGGTCCTTGCAAACGGCGACATCATCCGCACTGGAGGAAAGCTTGCCAAGGATGTTGCAGGCTACGATTTGACACGCCTGTTCGTCGGTTCGGAAGGCACTCTTGGAATCGTTACGGAAGCAATCCTGAAGCTTGTGCCGATGCCTGAAACGAAAAAGACAGCGCTTGCTTTGTATCAGGACCTGGAAGCGGCAGCCCGTTCTGTTTCCAAAATCATAGCCAATAAGATTATTCCGACGACGTTAGAGTTCCTTGACCGTGCTACTTTAGAAGTGGTGGAGGACTTCGTGAAAATCGGTTTGCCGACAGACGTGGAAGCTGTTCTGTTGATCGAGCAGGACGGAGCGCCTGAAGTAGTCGAACGCGATATGAAATTGATTGCGGAAGTGTGCATGGCAGAAGGAGCTGCATCGGTTGAGGTCGCTGCAACAGAGGAACAGGCGCTTGCTTTGACGACTGCAAGGCGTTATGCGCTTTCCGCTTTGGCGAGGCTGAAGCCTACTACGATTTTGGAGGATGCAACTGTCCCGAGGTCGGAAATCGCCAAGATGGTGGTCGCCATTAACGAAATCGCCAAGAAATATAATGTAAACATCTGTACATTCGGGCATGCCGGAGACGGAAACCTGCATCCGACATGTTTGACGGACACAAGGAACAAAGAAGAGATTGAAAGAGTCGAGGCAGCATTTGAAGAAATTTTTTACAAAGCGGTGGACCTTGGCGGCACAATCACCGGCGAGCATGGTGTGGGCGTCATGAAAGCCCCATACCTAGAGCTGAAGCTTGGTGCGGAAGGCATCAATGTAATGAAAGGGATCAAGCAGTCACTTGACCCGAACAATATTTTGAATCCCGGAAAAGTATTTGCGAAAGAATCCCGAAAGCGTGTGGTGATCAAAGCATGACAACAGCACTGGAAAAAGAACGGATTCAGCAGGAATTCAAGGCACGGATGGATGAAGACCAACTATTGAATTGCATGCGCTGCGGCTTCTGCCTGCCAAGCTGCCCGACATATATCGAATCAGGCTACAAGGAATCACACTCTCCGCGCGGGCGCATCGCATTGATGAAAGGCGTGGTCGATGGCCTGATTGAACCGGATGAGGATGTAGAACGTACGTTGGAGCTTTGCCTCGGCTGCAGGGCATGTGAGCCGGTCTGCCCATCAGGCGTAAAGTATGGCCATCTTCTTGAAGAGGCAAGGGATATCATCAACCAAAACAAAAAACATTCGCTTCCTGTGAAGGTTGTCAGGAAAGTCGTGTTCCATGGCTTGTTCCCGAACCAGAAGCGGATGAGGAACATGATGGGCCTGCTAAGCTTTTACCAGCGTTCAGGCATGCAAAAAGTTGTCCGGAAAACGAAGCTGATGCGTTTATTCCCGGATAATCTTGCTTCGATGGAGAAAGTGCTTCCGGACGTCCCGTCCCTTAAGGAAATGAAAAATAGGCCATCACAGCTTGAAGCGATCGGCATGAAGAAAAAGAAAGCAGCTTTCTTCTCAGGATGCCTCATGGATACGATGTTCCTGACGACAAACAATTCAACGACGAAACTGCTCCAGCTCGCCGGCTGCGATATCGTCATCCCTGAAACCCAAGCTTGCTGCGGTGCGCTTCATGGGCATAGCGGGGAGAAAAATGGGGCAAAAGATCTCGCAAAGAGAAACATTAAGGCGTTCGAGGATCTTGAAGTCGATTATATCATCACGAATGCCGGGGGCTGCGGCGCCTTCCTTGTGGAGTATGACCATCTCCTGAAAGATGATCCTGAGTGGCATGACCGGGCAGTCGCTTTCGTCAATAAAGTGAAGGATATTTCTGAAGTGCTCGTTGATTTAGGCTTCTATGAAAAGCCGCTCCAGCTGCCGGCACAAGTGATCACATATCAGGATTCCTGCCATCTGCGGAATGTCATGAAAACCGAAAGCCAGCCTCGGAGATTGATGAAGGCGATTGAAGGAATTGAATTCAAGGAAATGAAGAACAGCGACAGCTGCTGCGGTTCCGCCGGCATCTATAACATCGTCGAGTCGGAAATGTCGATGCAAATCCTCGACAGCAAAATGAAAAACGCCAAGGCAACTCAGGCGACTACTATCGTAACCGGCAATCCTGGCTGCCTGCTCCAAATGAAACTGGGCATCGAAAGGGAAGGGTTATCAGAGACGGTTCGTGCAGTTCATCTGGTTGACTTATTAATAGAAGCTTTTGAGTACGGTGAAAAGCACAGCAAGGCAATAGAAGAGAGTGAAACAAGAGAATATGTAGGTGTCTAAATGCCAAAGCTGTCTCATCGAAATGTTCGTGAGGCAGCTTTCTTTTGTATGGGGGAGCAACAGGGAAGATAGTATGCCCTTAATATAGTAAGATAAGAACATATCAACGATTGCGGGGGAGGGAATGCCAATGTATCTTTTACCGGAGCTGGCCGTTAAAATCGTCAGGGATGTGGAACAGGTTCTGGCTGAAGAGATCATTGTTGCCGACACGGATGGAATCATTATTGCATCTACGGAAAGCGAGCGGATCGGATTATTCCATGAAGGGGCGCACCGTGTGGTCAAAACGATGGATAAATTGTACATTGATGACCGGCTTGCCCAATCGCTTAAAGGCGTCAAGGTAGGCATTAATATGCCGATCGTTTTTCATTCCGGCGTAATCGGTGTCATAGGGATCACCGGCCAGCCCCAAGTGGTGGAGCCGTTCGCGGACATCATCCGGAAAATGACGGAGCTGATCATTCAGGAAGCGTATTATTCCCAGCAGCTCGAATGGAAGACAAGGGGATTGGAATCTTTCTTTTATGAATGGGTGAACATCAGGGAAATCGAAGACGATTTTCTCGAAAGGGGAAGATTGCTCGGCATTCCGGTCAACAGGAGGCATATATGCTGCCTGTTTCAGGTGGACGCCGAAAGGCTGAACGGGACGGAAGCTGATTGGATTGAGCAGGAGCTCGTTGAACTGTTCCGCCGCTTTTTTACCGATGAGCATGATATGATCATCCGCTGGGGCCACGGCAGGTATTTGCTGCTTA
>CAKQBC010000264.1 GCA_934215995.1 uncultured Bacillus sp.
GAACGGAGAATACAGTAAAAAAATATTAGGAAATGTTAATGCATCAGGGGGAAAAGGGAAAGAGTATGTTGACTTTATCGTGAATGAATTAAAGCCATTTATAGACAAGAAATATCGCACATTAAAGGACAATACCGCTATGGCTGGTATTTCTTTAGGTGGGCTTATTACCACATACGCTATGTGTCGTTATCCTCAAGTATTCAAAAATATAGTCGTATTATCTTCTGCTTTTTACCGCAACCAAGAGGAAATTGAAAGGCTGATAAAGGAAGTTGATATGTCATTGATTGAAACGATTTACCTAGACAGCGGAGATAAGGAATCTGGAAATGACAAAATCATAAACAAAGAGTTTTTAGCTTCGAATAAAACTGTCTATGATATTTTAAAATCGAAAGTAACAAGAACAGAGTTTAAAATTATTGCTGATGCCGAACATAACTACGCATTTTTTAAAGAAAGAATACCTAAGTTCTTTTCTTTTTTAAATAAGTAAACTTATTTTATGAAATCTTACTTTTAGCCTGTCAGGTGCGTTGGCATAAAAATATAAATAAAGAGGCTGGACTTGTCCCAGCTTCTTTATTTAATGCAACAGCAACAATCTTTTAGAACATAGCCATTTATTTTCATTTCAATCTGCCTATATTGCTCCTTCTTGATTGACAGGAGGAAGAAGGAGGTTTGATAATGAATGGGATATAGTTTATTTTTGTACATACGGAAAAAATCCAAGTATACACATCCATAAAGACATAATAAAAAGGGGAGAGAAGGATGCATTTTTACCGAAATCAATGGGAGCGGGACTTTGCTGAAGAATTACGGGGAAAAATCAGCGTGTTCCTGACGAGGGCTCAAGAATTGGATGAAAGCGGCGCTTTTCCCTTCCAGAACATTGAGGATCTTAAGGGAAATGGATATACGAAAATGACTTTGCCCGAACAGTATGGCGGCATGGGGAAAGGATTGTACGAATTTCTGCTGATGCAGGAGCTCATTGCAGAATACAGCGGTCCGACCGCTTTGGCGATCGGATGGCATGCAGGGATCACATTGCAGCTTCAGGACAGCCGGCGCGGTTGGAACCAACAAGTGCTGGAAGAGACACTGCAGAAGATCGGTGACGGGGCATTGATCAACCGGGCAGCATCAGAAGCGGCGACCGGAAGCCCGACACGCGGCGGGAGACCTGGCACAAACGCCGTTAAGGAAACCGGGCAATGGGTCATAAACGGCCGGAAGACTTTCACCACATTGGCGCCAGTTCTCGATCTTTTTCTCGTCAGCGCTTGGATAGAAGAGAAAAATCAGTTGGGCTGGTTTTTGATTGAAAAGGATGCTTCGGGATTGTCGATCGACAAGACGTGGGATGTGATCAGCATGCAGTCGACAGGCAGTGAAGATCTTGTTCTTGAAAACGTTAGAATAGAAGAAAAGTACCTCGTAGAACTGGCGGACAAAAAGGAATTTGACGAGGCTTGGCCTCTCCATATTCCCGCTTGTTATATCGGCATCGCAAAAGCGGCCAGGGATTACGCACTGCAATTTGCATCCAGCTATTCGCCGAACAGCATTAAGGGGACAATCAGCGACCTGCCGAACGTAAAACAGAAAATAGGCGAGATTGAACTGGAACTGATGAGGAGCAGGCACTTTTTATACAGTGTCGCATCTCAATGGGTGCAGCATCCGGAACGACATAAGGAGCTAAAGCCCCAGCTTGGCGCCGTCAAGAAGGCCGTAACGAATTCAGCGATTCATATTGTTGACCAGGCAATGCGGATTGTAGGCGCAAAAAGCCTGCAGAGAACAAATCCGATGCAGCGGTATTACCGTGATGTACGGGCAGGACTCCACAATCCGCCGATGGATGATATGGTTGTGCTCGGCTTGGCGGAACAGGCGATCGCCGGCATAAAAAAGACAATAGAATGAGTAATTATGAAACAGGCCTTCGATTGGTGAATGGCCTGTTTTTTTTGTGGGCAGACACGGCATGGATCAGCAGGATTAAAGCTTTTTCGTATTGAATACCTTATAGCGTACTTAAATCGGATAGATGAGCGCGTATATCACAAGTCCAAACCGGATTTGCCGACAATGAAAAAAAGGAGGGGTATAGATGCCTGCCGAAGTTTTCTCCAGGCTTTTTTTGAACTTTGCCGACCAAGAATGCAGAGGGTCGAGCCCATTATATGAATATTTGTCTGTTCATATTTCTAAGGATGACGAACTGCTTGGCATCTGCAGCATGGCTAGAAAAGGGCAGCCGATCCCTAATCTGTTATTCGGTGCAGTGCATTATCTGCTGCTGAAAGGAAAAGAACATCCCTTAAAAGCATTTTATCCGAGTATCGTACCTATCAGTAGGTCATATAGGGATTCGTATGAACCTTTCAGGGATTTTTGCCTTACATACAGGAATGAAATAGAGTCCATTCTGAAGACGAGGCTTGTCCAAACAAATGAAGTTCGAAGATGCGCCTACCTGTATCCCGTGTTTTGTAGGGTTTATGAGATGGCTAAAAAGCCGCTGGCGCTTATCGAGATCGGCACGAGTGCAGGTCTGCAACTTCTCTGGGATCAATACTCTTACAATTATGGGCGAAGAGCTATATTCGGCAAGGCTGATTCCACAATTACGATATCAAGCGAATTGAAGGGAGAAATGAGTATGTCCCTGCTCTCTGCACCGCCTCCTGTATCGAAAAGAATAGGTATCGATTTACATACGATTGATGTAAATGATGAAGAGGAAAAAATGTGGCTTACATCGCTTATTTGGCCGGAGCATACTGAAAGGTTATCACTGTTTGGGAAAGCAGCCAGTTTAATGAAGGAGTTCCCGGTGGATTTGGTGAAGGGAGACGGAATCCGTTTATTGCCTCACTATGCAGAAACGATTCCTGAAAGCAGCGTGATTTGCATATTCCATACGCATGTGGCTAATCAGATGACGGATGCATCAAAAGTGGAATTGCTGCAATCAGTTAAGTCCATCGGCAAGGAGCGGGATGTCTTTCATATATATAATAATATTCAGGACCGGTATCTGCATCTTCATTGCCATCTGAATGGAGAAGAGGCAATGTACACGGTCGCTGAAACTGAAGGCCATGGAAGATGGTTCAGATGGCTTCTGGGACATTGAACTGATATGTATGATAAGGGTTTGTGATCAGAACATAAAAGAGCCCTCATCTTTTTTAGTAGTAATAGAAGATGTGGTTCTTTGATCCAAACTGAAGTGTAGGGAACAATTAGTTATTTTTAGTAAGCTTGTATCACGTGATGCCATTCGGAGTGCGAATCACATGGTAACGTAAAGTGTAGGGTACATCTTCGCATTGATCATCCACAAGGTTCGTACACTTTAAAATATGCTCGTGGGTATAGATATGCCATTGGTTTTGTGTCACTTGATTAATGGAAGTGTAAGTAACAATGAATTCCGATAAGGAATCAACGAATTCCCCAGATTGATCTTCCAACAGCTTTTTGTTCTGAGCTACCCGTTCATCGGACGTGTTGCTCTTATCGATTATGTTTTTAATGGACGCCCTGGCCTCTTCGGTAAGGTGGGTATCTTTAAAATTGAAATCATATTTCCCTTTCTTTGCGTATTCCTCCATATTAGCCTCCTATTTTACGGATGATGACTGCCAACTCTTCGTCAGCTTCGAAGGTTTTTTCTCCTAGAGAAATCACTTTTTGAAGGAACTTCTCTAATTCAGTCTTTTGATGGACCAACGAGTCACGTATCGCATACAGAGGTTCGATGACGGATTCTTTTAATGATTCAAATTCCCGCTCGAATGTAAGGGAATCGATTACGACTTCGCTTTTCCCAAGAATGGAGACCCCTGTGTAAACCGGTCCAATTTCTTGATAGAAAGCTCGTGGATTTGCTTCTTTCCGGTCAATCTTCTTATGTAATTCCTGGAGGGCGTCATAATAAAGTTCCTTTACCGTATGCTCCATATACCGGTCCAAATCCGTAATGCTGC
>CAKQBC010000265.1 GCA_934215995.1 uncultured Bacillus sp.
TACGATGGATATTACGATGCCTGAAATGGATGGCATTACAGCCTTGAAAGAAATTAAGGGCATTAACCCTTCGGCAAAGGTAATTATGTGCTCTGCAATGGGGCAGCAATCTATGGTCATTGATGCAATTCAGGCAGGGGCGCGCGATTTCATCGTAAAGCCGTTTCAGGCTGACCGGGTACTGGAAGCCATCAATAAAACGTTAAGCTAACAGGATCGAAAGCCCGCTTCCTATGCACAGCAACTGTTTATAGCGGCTGCCTGCTGCATGGCCTGATTTTCTATCTGTATCAGAGTTTCATAGGATTAAGGAGCCGGCAGGCATCTTGGGCCGATCATTGAAGCTACATTTTATCAATAGGAGTAAGAGGGTGTCGAAGGATTGGCTTTTTCAGGAAAACGAATCATCTATATGTTTATATCTTTTGCACTTATTCTTTTGATGTCCGCTCCCCATGCTGCGGGAGCGGAAGAGGAGAAAAAAGATTCCACCGTACTGGAGGAATACGAAAAAGACTCCCCGGGCACAAAACAAGAAGCCGAAACGGGAAACACGGGGGAAGAGGCATTAAATACCGGGAGGGAAATGGAATCTGCGGACAGTCTGGGTTTTTTTGATTTTTTCCGGATGATTGCCGGGTTCCTTTTTGTGATAGCCCTTTTGTATATCGTTTTGCGCTTTATAAATAAAAAAAGCAAGGCATACCAAAAGGGAAGCACCATTAAAAATTTAGGCGGCACAAGCCTCGGAAGCAATAAATCTATCCAGCTTGTGAAAATTGGCGGCCGGATTTTCATAGTGGGGGTCGGCGAAAATGTTCAGCTGCTTGCGGAGATCACGAATGAAGACGAAGTGCAGGACATCCTGGGAGATTATAATGCAGATGCTGAATCGATGCTGAAACCCGCAGATATAATATCCAAACTCTATCAAAATAGGAAAGAAGCCAAAGAAAGCGGGCACCCGTTATCCTTTCAGGAACAATTGAAGAAGCAGCTTTCAGAGATGAAGAATAATAGGGAGCAGCTTCGTCAGGAGGTCGAAAAGAAGGTGAAGCCTGATGAATGAATTCATGGAGTTTTTCAACGACAGCGATCCGGCTAATGTCTCGACATCTGTAAAATTGATGCTTCTCCTGACGGTTTTATCAATCGCACCGAGCATTTTGATCCTGATGACATGCTTTACACGGATTGTCATTGTCCTGGGATTTGTCAGGACTTCGCTTGCGACTAACCAGATGCCTCCCACACAAGTGCTGGTCGGCATCGCACTGTTTATTTCCTTTTTCATTATGGCACCGACTTTCCAGGAAGTGAATGAAAAGGCGCTGACACCGCTCTTTAATGAGGAAATCAATCTTGAACAGGCTTATGAAGAGGCAGCGCTGCCGTTCAAAGAGTTTATGAGCGCACATACAAGACAGAAGGATCTGGATCTTTTTTTATCCTATGCACAAATGGAAAAGCCGGAGACCATTGAAGACATTCCGCTGACTGCTTTGGTTCCTGCCTTTGCGATCAGTGAAATCAAGACAGCGTTCCAAATAGGGTTCATGATTTTCATCCCTTTTCTGGTGATTGATATGATTGTGGCAAGCGTGTTGATGTCCATGGGGATGATGATGCTGCCGCCTGTCATGATTTCATTGCCGTTTAAGATTCTTCTGTTTGTTTTAGTCGATGGCTGGTACCTCGTTGTGAAATCCTTACTACAAAGCTTTTAGTTGGTGATTAAATATGAGTCAAGAATTTGTAATTAATGTTGCTGAGAAAGGAATCTATACCATATTGATCATCGCTGGCCCCCTTTTGCTTTTAGCATTGGCTGTCGGGCTGATTATCAGTATTTTTCAGGCCACTACACAAATACAGGAACAGACATTGGCATTCGTGCCGAAAATTGTTGCTGTTTTGCTTGGTTTAATTTTCTTTGGCCCTTGGATGCTTACCCGGATGATTTCGTATGCCGGGGAGATATTGGGCAATCTGAACAGGTTCATCGGGTAAAGCCATGACAGATATCCTGCTTTCCTTTCCCGGTTTTTTATTGATCCTCGTTAGGGTCTCGTCTTTTTTTATCACGATGCCGATTTTCTCCTACCGGACGATACCTGCCAGCCACAGGATCGGCTTTGCCGTCTGTCTTGCATGGATCATGTACTATCCAGTCGACATTCCACCGCTTGATTTCGATTACCGGTTTCTTCTGCTTGTCCTGAAAGAAGCCTCGGTCGGACTGCTGGTCGGTTTCATCGCTTATATGCTGATTTCCGCCATTCAGATTGCCGGCGGGTTGATCGATTTCCAGATGGGGTTTGCGATCGCGAATGTCATCGATCCGCAGACGGGCGCACAAAACCCTTTAATGGGACAGTATCTTTACACTGTGTCATTGTTGTTTCTCCTTGCGACAGATGGCCATCATCTTTTGCTGGATGGCATCTTTTATAGCTATGAATTTGTGCCGATGGACAAGCTGTTTCCGGCATTCGCCAGTGAGGACACGCTTGAATTCGTGATACGCAGCTTCAATCAGGCTTTTGTGATCGCTTTTCAGATGTCCATCCCCGTTGTTGGGAGTTTGTTCATTGTGGATGTTGCCTTGGGCATTGTAGCGAGGACTGTACCGCAGCTGAATATTTTTGTTGTCGGCCTGCCGGTCAAAATTTTTGTCAGTTTCCTTGTCTTGCTAGTGTTGATGGGTGTCATGATGATGGTGGTTGGAGAATTGTTTGAATACACATTGATCGTGATGAGAGGTTTAATGGATTGGCTGGGGGGCGGTTAAATGGAGTGGCTCTCACTTGACCTGCAATTCTTTGCGGGGGAAAAGACAGAAAAAGCGACGCCGAAGAAAAGACAGGATGCCAGGAAAAAAGGGCAGGTTGCCAAGAGCCAGGATCTCAATACATCCATAGTGCTGCTGACTGGCTTCACGACTCTGATGTTCCTCGGCGAATATATGAAAGACATCGTGTTCGGCATTTATCTGGATGCTCTTACCGAATACATGCTTATGCCGTTGACAGAAAGCAGCGTACATATCATTTTTATGCAGATGGCAGAAAAAGCAGCCTATCTGCTGCTGCCGATCATGGCAGCAGCCATGATCGGGGGCGTAATCGCCAATTATATGCAGGTAGGATTTCTCTTTTCCACGGAAGCGATCCAGTTCAAGCTAAACAAAATCAATCCCATATCGGGCTTTAAACGGATTTTTTCAATGCGGGCTATTGTTGAGCTCATTAAATCGTTATTAAAGATAGCATTTGTAGGCCTTGTTGTTTATTACATGGTCATGGCGCGTATAGATGAAATCCTTCTGCTGTCCCAAAAGCCGGTAGGGGCTGCACTGGCCACTCTTGCAGATATAACGATCAAGGTGGGGATTGCTGCCTCAATCGTACTCCTGGCCATTTCCGTTTTTGATTATTTTTATCAGAAGTTCGATTTCGAAAAAAGCATCCGCATGTCCAAACAGGACATAAAGGATGAATATAAAAATATTGAAGGCGACCCTCTCATCAAGTCTAAAATCAAGCAAAGGCAGAGGGAAATGGCGATGCAGAGGATGATGCAGGACGTCCCGGACGCAGATGTCATCATAACGAATCCTACCCATTATGCAATTGCGATTAAATATGATGAATCAAAGGCCGATGCACCGGTGGTGGTGGCGAAAGGCGTTGATTATATCGCCCAAAAGATCAAGTTCATAGCAAAGGAAAATGATGTGTACATGGTTGAAAACAGGGCATTGGCAAGGGCGTTATATGACCAGGCGGACATCTGCCAGGCAATCCCCGAGGAGTTTTTCAAAGCGATTGCCGAGATCTTGGCGTTTGTCTACAAAGCTACAGGGAAGATTTAAACCATAGGGTGCTGTCTGACGATGGGAAAGAATCCTATCATGGAAAGCAATTCTATATTTTGTTTGTTGGGGGAGAAGAACATGTCAGCAAGAGATTTATCTGTGTTAATCAGTGTCATTATGATCGTTGCGA
>CAKQBC010000266.1 GCA_934215995.1 uncultured Bacillus sp.
CGCGAATAGAACATGAGGTTCATGAGCGGACGAGCCGGGCAAGCAACGAAGAATGCGAGCGTTTGTCAACAGTCTGAAACCACAGGGGAAACTGTGGTTTCTTTTTTACTCTTCGAAGAAAAGATCAGGATTTTCAAAAAAAAGTATACAGATTATGATAAAATAAAGTACGTATTAAAAAGCAGATTAATAGGATGTCAAAAAAAAATCCGCAATTAAATAAACTGCAATAAGATGCAAGATAGGCATCCCGCATGTTTGCATCAAAATCATGCGCCATGCTGCAAATCTTTATTTTATAAGGAGTAAAGGTAGGTGACATCGTGGGAAAGGTAATATCAGTAGCCAATCAAAAAGGCGGGGTAGGAAAAACGACCTCTTCGGTTAATCTAGCAGCCTGTTTGGCATACATAGGAAAAAAAGTATTGTTAGTGGATATTGATCCTCAGGGAAATGCCACTTCCGGAATCGGCATTGAAAAAGCTGATGTGAATCAATGTATTTATGATGTGTTGGTTGATGATGTAGAAGCTTCTGATGTAATAAAGCCTGCAAAAGTAGAAAATCTTTACGTAATACCTGCAACGATTCAGCTTGCTGGAGCGGAAATCGAATTGGTTCCGACCATTTCCCGTGAAGTGAGGCTGAAAAGAGCCCTTGAAAAAATTAAAGATGAGTATGATTACATTATTATAGATTGCCCTCCTTCTTTAGGGCTTTTGACACTCAACGCCTTGACGGCGTCAGATGCTGTCATTATTCCGGTGCAGTGCGAATATTACGCGCTGGAAGGGCTTAGCCAATTGCTGAACACGGTTAGGCTGGTCCAAAAGCATTTGAATGACGACCTGAAAATTGAAGGTGTCCTGCTGACGATGCTTGATGCACGGACAAACCTTGGAATACAGGTCATTGAAGAAGTGAAGAAGTATTTTCAGGATAAAGTATATCAAACGATTATTCCCCGGAATGTCCGCTTAAGCGAGGCGCCGAGCCATGGTGAACCGATTATAATTTACGATGCAAAATCAAGGGGTGCTGAAGTATATTTAGATTTGGCAAAGGAAGTGGTGTCAAATGGCTAAAGGGTTAGGAAAAGGAATCAATGCCCTATTTACTGGCCTCGATGTCAGCAAGGAAGATACTGTCCAGGAAATATCGGTGAAAGAGCTGCGGCCCAATCCCTACCAGCCGAGAAAAGTCTTTACCGAGCAAGGGATTGAGGAACTGAAACAATCCATCATGCAACATGGCATTCTTCAGCCGATTATCGTAAAGAAAAGCATTAAGGGCTACGAGATAGTCGTTGGGGAACGCCGTTTTCGGGCTGCAATTGAAGCAGGGCTGAAGAAGGTGCCGGCAGTTGTCCGGGATTTCACGAATCAGCAAATGATGGAATTGGCTGTGCTTGAAAACCTTCAACGCGAGGATCTGACGCCGATTGAAGAAGGAATCGCCTATCAGTCGCTGCTGGACAAGCTGGACCTGACACAGGAAGAGCTGGCGAAGCGCCTGGGAAAAAGCAGGCCGCATATTACGAACCATATCAGGCTTCTGTCATTGCCGGAAGACGTGCAGGAAATGATTTCTCAAGGGAAAATCTCAATGGGCCACGGAAGGGCTTTATTGGGGTTGAAAAAGAAGGAATACATCAAGAGCACTGTCGAGAAAGTAATCAAGGAAGAGATGAATGTCCGTCAGCTTGAACTGCTGATTCAGCAGCTTAACGAAGATGTTTCACGTGAAACAAAAAAGAAGAAAGTAAAGAAAGATGTTTTCATCCAGGAACAGGAGGAGGTTCTCCGCAACCGTTTCGGAACGACTGTTACGATTACACAGCGGAAGAAGAAAGGGAAAATTGAAATTGAATTTTTCTCTCCTGATGACCTGAATAGAATCCTCGAAATGCTTGGCAAATAAGGCTGTCCAAAAAGTGGTCCAATCACTTTTGGGCGCCTTTTTGTTTATGGGGAAGCGATTATGGAAATTTGGCAGATTATACTGCGTTAAGGTCTGCCAGGTCTTTGCGGCATCTTTTTGCTGGATTTAATCTTCCTCATTAGAAAAGGGATAGCTTATAATAAGGGTATTGTTTAAGAATACATATTCAGTTAGGCGGGGGAATGGTTTGGCTCTTTTAGGGACAATTGTGAATGGAATATGCATAATAGCGGGAGCATTATTGGGAAGGGGTTTACGCAATATCCCCGAGAAAATGAAAGAAACGGTTATGTATGCGATCGGCCTGGCGATTATGGTGATGGGCCTGCAGATGGGAATGAAAAGCGGGCAATTTTTGTTTGTCATACTAAGCCTGGTGGCTGGTGCTGTGATCGGGGAATGGTGGGACCTTGAGGGCAAATTCAATAAGGCTGGCAGATGGCTTGAGAAAAAACTGAAAACAAAGGAAGAAGGATCGATAGCCCAAGGGTTCATCAGTGCCTCCTTGCTCTTCCTGATAGGAGCCATGGCAATTTTGGGAGCATTGGACAGCGGGTTAAGGGGCAATCATGAGATTCTGTATACAAAAGCTGCATTGGATGGTTTTACAGCAATCATCTTATCGAGCACATTAGGGATCGGCGTCCTTTTTTCAGCGGTTCCTGTATTCATTTATCAGGGAGCGATTGCCTTATCTGCAACGTTACTGGCAAATGTTGTGCCGGCTCCCCTTTTGGATGCTTTTATTAATGAAATAACGGCTGTTGGAGGCATCATGATTCTTGCGATTGGCCTGAATATGATCGGTCTGACGAAAATCAGGGTTGCCAATCTGCTGCCTGCAATACTTGTGACAGGTGTGCTTGTTACAGCCGATTATTATATCGGATTTCCGATTTGATTATTTTTACTGTATTTTACCGTTAAATCAGGTAGCCTTTTCCTGTCCGAATTCCCAATCCATATTGGCTGTATTGCGGAAGGACATGAGTGAATGGCCGGCCAAATCAATGCTATCGGCGATTGTCCTTGCCATTTTCAAAACGAGATTCAAGCGAGTGTTTTGAAGGACTAAAAATTCCATGAAGCCGCTGACGTTGACGATTCCGGTGATATGCATATCGCCTACTTCCGGCAGGTTTTTATTCACGCCGGCTCCCGGTTTCAACGGGCCCGGCAGGATTTGCACAGTCCCGACGCTTTTCACTCGGCCAAGGCATGCATCAACCGCAATAATGAAGGAGTTTTTATGCTTGGTATGGATTTCATTCATTTTTTCTTCTAAGTTGACGGCATGAATCGGGTCTTCCAGCGTCCCGTAGACGGAGAAGGTTGAATTCATTTTTTCGGATAATAATGTGCCTACCAAGGGCCCGAGCGAGTCGCCGGTTGAACGGTCTGTGCCGATACAGGCGATGATAATCGACTCCGGGACATTAATGGGGATATGTGATAGGAGATTGACTGAAATCCGTTCTACGGCATCGCAGTCTTCATAGAGTATGTGACTCGGATTATTGCAGGCATTCAGCAGGCTTTGTTTTCTGGGCATTACACTCTCACTCCTTCGGTGTGTGGTACTAACAGTATACGGTTATCCAATAGAATGTATACGTCATAACAGCAATAGTGGATATGTTTTGCGGCGGGGGAATGGCTATTTTTATCTACAGTATTTCGTATCATAATTGAGAAGAATAAGCATAACTGTTTAAAATATACCCAGGGGAATCTGATGAAAACCTTTGTGTAAGGAAAGAGGAGTGTCAAAATAGTATGGAAGAAACAACTAACGGAATAGATCGAATGCTCAATTGGCTGTTCAATGAAGAATTATGGCTGGGGCTGTCTTATATATTGATTAAAATTATGGTTATCGTTTTAATTGCGGGCATTACCGTGAAAGTCGCCAAAAAGCTGATTGCCAATGTCTTTGCAATCCGTGCAAAGAGCCCGCTGCGGGTATCGGAGAGGAGGGAAGCGACGATCCTGAAGCTGCTTCAGAACGTGGTCGCCTATTTTATTTACTTCATCGCCATCACGACTATCCT
>CAKQBC010000267.1 GCA_934215995.1 uncultured Bacillus sp.
TCTTCACCGTAAATGATTGTCAGGATTTCAGCGTCCTCATCAATCATATGGCCAAGCAGTTCTTTTGTCGCTTCAAGCTTATTTTTGTTTTTGTTCACGATTGAACCTTCAGAGATTCCCATGAAATCCCCGTTTTCGATTTCAAGGCCGTCGATGCTTGTGTCACGCACAGCGAATGTTATCTGTCCTGTCTTAACAGTCGACAAGGCTGCTTTCATCGCCGATTCATTGGCATTCGCATCAAGGGATGGATTGAACGCAAGCAATGCACTCATGCCCTGAGGAACTGTTTTAGAAGGAATCACGATCACGTTTTCCTCAACAAGATCAACAGATTGCTGGGCAGCCATAATAATGTTCTTATTATTTGGCAGGATGATGACATTTTTTGCATTCACTTCTTTGATTGCTTTCACAATGTCTTCCGTACTTGGGTTCATCGTTTGGCCGCCTTCGATCACAGCCTTCGCCCCAATGCTTCTGAAGAGTTCTGCCACACCGGATCCCATAGCGACAGTCACGATTCCATACTCTTCTTTTTTCGCAGGAACGGCAGGTGCTGATGCTTCAGGAGCTGCTGATTCACCGTATACTCCAGTGAACTGCTCTCTCATGTTATCGACTTTTGTTTTGATTAAACTTCCGTACTGCTGGCCGTATGTCAAGCATTCACCCGGCTGTTCGGAGTGGATGTGCACTTTTACGATCTCATCATCCGAGATGACAAGCAGAGAATCGCCGTAGCCGCTAAGGTCATTGCGGAACTCTTCTTCGTTGAAAGCTTTCTTCCCTTCTTCAAAGCGCACCATGAATTCCGTGCAATAGCCGTATACGATATCTTCGGCTGACATATGCTCATTAACGTTCATATGATGCTCGGCGCTTACAAGGCTGTCCATGGACGGAGCTGAAGATAAGCCCTCTCCCGCTTTCTCGCCTTTCAATTGCGCAAGGAAACCTTCATATACAAACACAAGTCCTTGGCCGCCGCTGTCCACGACACCGACTTCCTTAAGCACAGGCAGAAGGTCCGGCGTCCTTTTCAATGAAGCATTCGCTTCCTTGACGATATCTTCCATCACTTTTACGATATCATCATTTTTTTCCGCGGAAGCAACCGCTGCTTTTGCAGCATCCTTTGCAACTGTCAGGATCGTTCCTTCCACCGGTTTCATGACAGCTTTATATGCCGTATCTACACCAGCTGAAAAAGCTGCAGCGAATTCCTTGCTGTCGATTATTTCCTTCGATTCGATTTTCTTTGAGAATCCCCGGAAAAGTTGGGAAAGGATTACGCCTGAGTTTCCGCGGGCACCCATAAGCAAGCCCTTTGACAGTGCAACGCCTACACGGCCGATATGCTCTTGGACATTGGCTTGTACCTCTTTTGCCCCAGAAGTCATCGATAAGTTCATATTCGTTCCAGTGTCTCCATCCGGAACAGGAAAGACATTTAGAGCATCAACCAGTTTGGCATTGGCTGACAGCTGGTTCGCTCCGAGAATCACCATCTCGGCGAAACGCTTTCCATCTATACTAGTAATTGACACAAAATTTTCCTCCTTACTACGGGTTCGTCACTCGGACTCCCTGTACGAAAATATTAACGGAATCTACTGCTAAACCGACCGTTTTGTCCAGGGTGTATTTCACTTTTGACTGAACATTATGAGCTACTTCCGAGATTTTTGTTCCATAGCTGACGATGATATACATGTCGATATGTACGTGTTCCTCATCCTGGCGCACAATCACGCCTTTAGAGAAGTTTTCTTTTCTCAGGATTTCTGTAAGGCCGTCTTTTAATTGCTTTTTGCTTGCCATTCCCACGATCCCGTAGCAGTCGACTGCTGCCCCGCCGGCGATTGTGGCAATAACATCATTCGATATATCAATTTGTCCGTATTTTGTTTTCATTTCAATGGACATTGTTATTCCCCCTTTGGAAAATAAGACTGATTAAAAACCATTTTACTATAACAAAAATGTTTTTGAAAGTTTTTCTCTGTTTATTATAAAGCAATAATATAATCTCTATGTCAAGGTTTTTTTCTTGAAACCTTTGATTACAAGTATTGCATTTGAAATTCATGTGTGATACATTATTTAAGTATTTGAATGTTGACTTAAGAACAATTGATACTTAAGCTCGCTGTAGTTAGGAGGGAATTCATATATGGCACGCAAATGTGTAATTACAGGCAGAAAAACTAGCTCTGGGAACCACCGCTCCCACGCTATGAACGCTAATAAACGTACTTGGGGTGCTAACCTTCAAAAGGTTCGTATCTTAGTGAACGGCAAACCAAAACGTGTATACGTTTCTGCTAGAGCATTGAAATCTGGTAAAGTTGAACGCGTATAATGCAAAATAAAAGGCGCGCCCATTGCTGGGCCGCCTTTTATTTTATCCATCTTTCGCAAAAATGCAGCGCATTCCCGGCCAAAGGGAAATCCGTATTCGCCCCGTTTGGTTCCGCATAAAATCATTAGCCCTTCTTGAAGGCACCCAGCATAGCCCGCACTAACCCGCCCAAAATACGGGGAAGCTTAATCGTATAGAATTTCATTCATGACCCTCCTCATTAAAACAATCCCTTATCAACATTCAATTGATTTCAAGAAAGATAAACCTCTATAAAAGATCAATCATTGCTTCTTATCACCATTAATATGCCGGAAGTGAATGAATAAGTACCAATATCGGAAATAAGTTCATTGCTTATGCAGAGCGTTGACCCAAGCCTGATATCCTTGCCTTGCAGAGGATATTTGAAACCTTCCAGGGTAATTCCCTCTACTATTGGTGTCATCGGGACAAAAGAAATATATTTATGGCGGCTGTCCCTGCCGGCTGTATGCCTGCCTGGCAGTTTGGCTTCCAATTCGTTCTGTTTGTCAATGACCGTGATCGGAACGCCGCTTTGGAGGAGCCTTTCCTCGACCAGGAGGTGGACCACACCCATAGTATGGTCCATCCTACCCCCTGTGCCTCCGAAGACCGTGATTGCATCAGGCTTCTGACTAAGCGCCCACCCTAATGCAAGAGCAAGATCGGTGTCATCCTTTTCCTCTTCATATGTATACATTTCTTTGGCGATAAAAGAACGGTCCCGCTCATCTATTGAATCAAAATCCCCGAAAGCTACATCAGGGACAATACCTCTTTTCAGAAGGGTGCTGACACCCTTATCTGCAGCTGCCCATAGCGACGGCTTTGCATAACCATCCAATTCCGGCAGCATCTCCTCGGGCCCGCCGGCCATTATATAGATTGTCTTCACAAGAGTCCCTCCATACATAAAAGGCCGGCAAAACAAACTTGCCGGCTCTGTAAATGATTTATATTCCCCTGATTGCTTCTATAGCGGCTTTGCGGTCGGCCTTGTTATAAATGGCTGAACCTGCGACCAGTACGTTCGCTCCTGCTTCAATGCATAGCTTTGCCGTTTCTTCGTTGACTCCGCCGTCGATCTCGATTTCAAGCTCCGGATTATGCTGCTCCGCCAAGCTCTTGACTTCCCTTATCTTAGGCAGCACTTCATCAATGAATGACTGTCCGCCGAAACCAGGATTTACACTCATCAGCAGGACCATATCGACGTCCTTGATCACATGCTGGATCGTGTTGACAGGAGTGGCCGGATTCAGTACAACCCCTGCTTTTACGCCCAATGATTTAATCAAGTGAATCGTCCTGTGCAGGTGCCTGCACGCTTCCACATGAACGGTAATGTAATCCGCCCCGGCATTGGCAAACGCTTCGATGTAACGGTCCGGTTCTTCGATCATAAGATGGACATCAAGCGGCAACTTCGTGATTGGGCGGATCGCTTCCACGATTAACGGGCCGATTGTAATGTTGGGGACAAAATGTCCATCCATTACATCGACGTGTATGTAATCCGCTCCGCCTTTTTCAACATCTTTAATTTCTTCCCCGAGTTTTGAAAAATCGGCTGAAAGAATGGAAGGTGCAATTTTGACCATAT
>CAKQBC010000268.1 GCA_934215995.1 uncultured Bacillus sp.
TATTTTTTCCGATCGTATCAAAAGCGATATAGGCTCCTGTTTCCAAAACAGAGAGAACCTCGTCTTTATTCGGGTTAAGGTCCTGATGGCCGATGATGATCTGATCAGCCGGGAGGCCATGCTTCGTCAGCAGCTGCACCTGCTCAAGCCCGAGCGTTCCGAGCGTTGTATGAGTGGTCACCGGAAGGCCGGTTTCGGCTCCGGCCATAGCAGCACCAATTAAGAGCTCACGTTCAATCGGCTTCATTTCATTTTTGCTTGTGCCCACTTCCCCGATGACACCCGGAAGTATGCCCGTATCAGCAATCCCTTCCTTGGCTTCTTTTATAAAATGCTGTGCAAACTGCTCCGCTTTCCAGCCGTCTGCAAAATGGGGAATATAAGGATCTTTATAGAAGCCTGTGCATGTAATAAGGTGAACCCCTGTTGCCTCACTCAGCCTTTTTAAGGTCAGGACATCCCGTCCCATGCCGTCATTCGTTACTTCAACCATTGACCTTCCGCCGAGACGGTAAAAATCCTCCAGTTCCTCACGCATGCCCTGTTCATCATCCAGTATGGTATCCGGATCTTTTTTCACTCGCGAAAGGTCAATGGAGAGATGCTCGTGAGCCGAGCAAATCCCCAATTCTTCCGGAGCAATTTTTCCAAGTACGGTTTGTATCATGGCTGTCCACTCCGTTCTCTTTATTTGGTTTCTTTACTGAGGTATGTTCATGATTCCAAGTGCAACCAGGATATTGGCAATGATTCCGACTGCAATGGCACCCACAGGGCCGACCGCAATGCGGACAATTGGACGCCCAGCTGCTTCATTCAGCAAATAGAACCCGGCAATGAAGAAGAATCCGAACCCTGGTGCAATCGCATTGGCAGCATTTGCTCCACCGATCAAAAGGGCTACTTCCAGAAGCTTAGTCATCGCACTGCGGATATTTTCCCCGGAATTACGGACACCGGGATATTTATCAAGGAATCTCGCAATTGAGCTTAATAGCATAACTTCAATGAAAATAATAATGACACCGCCGATTAAGGCCACCCAAACATTCGGGGAGAAAAATCCGACTACGAAAATGAGCGTGAATCCGACCGGGCTGTATACGCCTGTTGCGATTGCTGTACTGGCTACAAGCGGAATAAAACCGAGCGCACGGGCAGCCGCTGCAATTCCGGCATCTGTTGCTTTGCCTTCCGCTAATAGATTTAGAGAAATCGGATCTCCTGCCATGATCCATAGATTCGTAGCAGCAGCAATAAGACCGCCAATAATCATAAAGAACACAACATTTTTTCTGATTTTAGCCACTTTGTCACTGAATACTGCGGCAAGGTCGATGGAAGAGCCTTCTTCTGCCTTTTCCTTCATGGCAAATACAAGAAGGAAGATCATTCCTGTAATAAGGGCCATTCCTTCCTGGTTCAGTGTTACTGTGGTTCCTGAAATCGTAAGGACTCCGCTTTCATTCAGCCAGACAGCGAGCTGGCGGATCAATGCGGATACGATAAACGTAATAACCCCTTTTTTCACGCTGAACTGCATGGCAACCGCAAGCGCCGGGAATGCCATAAACGTTACGACAACCGGTGTTCCAACCGCTCCCATAGCTTCAAGGAAATTAAGCGGCAGATAATCGAACAGCTTCACAAAGCCTTCGAGTCCGATTAACAGCCCTGCTCCATAAGCACCGCCAATCACAGCCGCAAGCGGTGTTCCCCATTTATTTTTCGGTGTCAGCAAACCGATAATATCTGTTCCCAGCAGGATACTGTGAACGAGGATGATACTGGCCGAGAGTGTAAAAGGTATTCCAAATCCGATCACAAGGCCGAAGCTCATCGCAAAGGCAGTGAAGGCAAGATCCCTTCTCGTCATCCGTCCCTCGACGTGTTCGGAGACAATTGGACGAAGCCCATCATTGAAAACCGCGATGTTCATATTGGCCAAAACAGCAGCAACGGCACCGATCAGGATAATTAACGTCATTTCCATTTCTATTTCCCCCTCAGATAAAATGGATTAGCCTTTATTCTTTAAAGCTTTGATAATCATAGGCACTGCGGTCTCTTTGTGATCAGCTGTAAATCCAAACGCTTTCTTCCCTTCATTGACAGCGATTACAATTTTGTCCTCAACAGGCTTTTTTCCTGGCATGGAGACGGTCTCGCAATTTGGCTTGCCGAGTAGTGCAATCGCCATGGCCAAAGCTCCGCCGCCTCCTGTGTGGCAGGCTCCTACATAATAATCTGCCTGTCCCGTCTTAACAGCCATCGCAGCCTCCAGATCCGACTTGACCATCGTCGTTATGCTGCTATCAATCTCTTTTATCAAGCTCTCAATCTCTTTTTTATCAACCTGTCCGCCAACTACAATTTTCATCTTAATTTCCTCCTTTGTTGATTTGCAGTACATTTGTGTAATGTATGACCAGAAAATCGATTTCTTCTTGGGGGAGCTGATTCTTCCATAGCTGCTGTACGTAATCGATTTCTTTTATTGCCACTGATGCTTCTAGTGACTGTTTAACTTCATCCAGCAAGGCAGGATGGGGAGCCTCAACCTGTTCACCCTTTTCAATTCTCGTCAGAGCTGTCGGCAAATGGGTGAAAAGCATTTCAGCTCCATCTATGTCATCTTTTTTCAAGTGTGACTGTAAATGCATAAATGCTAACGTGCTTATATCAGCTGCTTTGGTACTGACAACAGATGAAGCTAAAAGAATGTCCATTCTTTCTTTCAATTGATTTAAATCCATAAATATAATCCCTCCAGAATACAGTATTTAGTATATTAATGCTGATAAGAAACTAGAACTTTAGTTTCTTAATAGTGAGGATACTTTTTTCCTTCCTCCACCAGCCTTTGGGTCTCTTCCACTTTATTAAACTGGAGGAGCTGGATTTGTTCCCTGATATTTGTTCTTTCACTTTCTATGACAATGGCTGCTGTGGTTGCTTTTATGGCCAGTTCCTTTGCCTTTTTTGATTTAAAGTCAGAGGAGGCAAACGTTTTTAGTGCCCTCGCTTCATCTGCATTCCAGACCGCTGCATCAATACTGCCGTTTTTCAGCATATTGAAAAGCTGCATATAGTCCACCTTTATCAGTTCAACCTTGTGCTTTTCACATTCAAGGAGGGTAATATTTGCCTGGTCGGCAGATGAATAGTCAATTCCTATTTTCATGCCATCAGTAATCTCGCTGTTTTCGCTATCTGAAAAAAAGACTTTATGGGACGTTACATAGGTCTCCGGCCCAAGTGTATGGAGAATTTCCAGGCCCTCAAACTCCTGTACTGCCTCTTCTGCCGCCAGCTGCGACATGATCGCAAAATCGTAGCGCCGGGTTTTTAATGATTCGATCCGCCTTCTCGCTCCTCTCATATAAGCAAGGCCAGACTTCTTGTTGATTTCCTCAAACCCTTCGACAATGCCAGTCGCCAATCCCTCATACTTGCGGGAATAAGGCAGCGGCATTACGCCCATCACTGGTCCGATGCCGGCAATCTCATACAGCAGGTTGATGTCCCTCTTCTTCAGAAAGGTCCCAAGATGCCCTCTGGATTCAAGAGCTATGGCATGCAAATCTTCCAGCACTCTTAATGCTCCCTGAACAGTTCCCCGGCCCAGGGATAGCTTATCCGTAAAATCACTTACGCGTGGGATTCTCTCTCCCTCTGAAAACTGAATGAGCTCCTTTGCAATAAACTTTGCAGCAAGCCCATTCTTTGAATATAAACTTTCCCAAATACGGCTCATAATGTAATACCTCTTTACCTTTAATCAATATACAAAAAACTGTATATTATAAGTGTAGCGGTTATTTTTTATTAATTCAATAGTTTTCTAACTTTTCCGCAATTTAATATTGCTAATTCCCTTTATTCTTCTTAGATAGGGATTTTCGATTGTAAACGAGTCTGTTGATTTCCACCGCGGACAATTAGTTCGCTATGTCCAGACTTAATCTCTCAGATTTCTGCTTCTTCTGT
>CAKQBC010000269.1 GCA_934215995.1 uncultured Bacillus sp.
TACATATTCCGTCGGTACTGTCCACCCACTTCGTATAAAGCACGGGTGATTTGGCCGAGGCTTGCCACTTTGACGGTTTCCATCAGTTCGGCAAAAATGTTGCCGCCGCTGACTGCTGCTTCCTTCAATTGTTTCAGTGCCTCTTCCGATTTGTCTTTGTTGCGGTCCTGGAAGCTGCGCAGATTGCGGATCTGTGTTTCTTTTTCTTCCTTCGTTGCCCGTGCAAGCTCCATGTTATTCATTTCATCCTCTGAAGGAGGATTAGGATTTAAGTATGTGTTAACCCCAATAATTGGAAGCTCGCCAGTGTGCTTCTTCATTTCATAATACATGGACTCATCCTGGATTTTGCCGCGCTGGTATTGAGTTTCCATGGCGCCAAGCACGCCGCCGCGGTCATTGATGCGTTCGAACTCTCTCAGCACCTGCTCTTCCACAAGGTCTGTCAGCTCATCTACAATAAATGCACCCTGAAGCGGGTTTTCATTTTTCGATAATCCATGCTCTTTAGTAATGATCATCTGGATGGCCATCGCACGGCGGACAGATTCTTCTGTCGGTGTCGTAATGGCTTCATCATAAGCATTAGTATGAAGGGAGTTACAGTTATCCTGAAGCGCCATTAATGCCTGCAGCGTTGTACGGATATCGTTAAAATCAATTTCCTGTGCATGCAGAGAGCGCCCTGAAGTCTGGATATGGTACTTCAGTTTCTGGCTTCTTTCATTGGCGCCATACTTATCTCTCATAACCGTTGCCCAGATGCGGCGCGCCACACGGCCCAGCACCGTATACTCCGGATCAAGTCCATTGGAGAAGAAGAATGAAAGGTTTGGTGCAAAATCATTGATGTTCATGCCTCTGCTCAAATAGTACTCGACATAGGTGAAGCCATTTGCCAGTGTAAAGGCAAGCTGAGAAATCGGGTTTGCGCCCGCTTCTGCGATATGGTAACCGGAAATCGAAACAGAGTAATAATTTCGGACTTTATGGTCGATAAAGTACTGCTGGATATCCCCCATCATCCTCAAAGCAAACTCAGTCGAGAAGATACAAGTATTCTGTCCCTGATCTTCTTTTAAAATGTCAGCCTGGACCGTCCCGCGGACAGTCTGCAGTGTTTTCGCCCTAACTTCTGTGAATTCTTCAGGTGTCAGCACGCGGCCAAGCTCCTGCTCTTTTACTTCAATCTGCTGTTCGATGGCCGTATTCATGAACATCGCCAAAATAATCGGTGCCGGCCCATTAATCGTCATCGATACAGATGTAGATGGATGGCACAAATCGAATCCTGCATACAATTTCTTCATATCATCCAGCGTACAGATGCTGACTCCGCTTTCCCCGACTTTTCCGTAAATGTCCGGGCGATAGTCAGGATCTTCCCCGTATAGGGTTACAGAATCAAACGCTGTGCTCAGACGCTTCGCGGCATCATCCTTGGACAGATAATGGAAGCGGCGATTTGTCCGTTCAGGTGTACCTTCTCCGGCAAACTGTCTCTTCGGATCTTCACCCTCGCGTTTAAATGGAAAAACACCAGCTGTATAAGGGAATGAACCCGGCACGTTTTCTCTGTATACCCAGCGGATGATTTCTCCGTAATCCTTATACTTAGGCAGTGCCACTTTTGGAATGGACAGGCCGGATAAGCTTTTTGTTTTTAAAACCGTCACGATTTCTTTATCGCGGATTTTTGTCACAAATTGCTCGCCTGAGTATTTTTCCTTTAGATCATCCCAGCCAGCAAGGATTTTCTTTGTTTCAGCAGACAGCTTTTCTTCTGCTGCTGATTTAATGGCGTCAAGAGAAGCAATGACTTCTTCATTTCCTTCTTGTTCTTTCACAGCAAGCAGAGCCCCTTCGAGCTGGAACAGTTTGCGGGCAAGATCGGCCTGCTCCTCCGCTTTCTTGTGGTAGCCGCGGACTGTTTCAGAAACTTCGCGCAGATAATAGCGCTGTTCATTCGGGATAATCACATTCTGCTTTTCAACTTTTGCGTTTTTTGTAAAACTTGTCTTCCAGTCTGTACCTGCTTTTTCATTAATTGTTTCCACAAGTGCCGCAAACACCGCATTTGTGCCAGGATCATTAAACTGGCTGGCAATGGTTCCGTAGACAGGCATGTCTTCCAGCTCTTTTTCAAAAAGCATCCGGCTGCGCTGGTACTGCTTTTGCACCTGACGCATGGCATCTTCAGAACCTTTGCGCTCAAATTTATTAATGACGATCAAGTCTGCATAATCGATCATATCAATTTTCTCAAGCTGGGAAGGCGCGCCGAATTCACTTGTCATGACATACATGGAAGCATCACAAATTTCCGTAATACCGGCATCACCCTGCCCGATTCCGCTTGTTTCCACAATAATCAGGTCAAAGCCGGCTGCTTTGACAACTGATATGGCATCCTGAATCGCAAGCGACAGCTCGCTGCGGGAGTTTCTTGTTGCCAGGCTTCGCATGTAGACTCGCGGATTAAAGATGGCGTTCATGCGGATACGGTCGCCAAGAAGCGCACCGCCTGTTTTTTGCTTTGTCGGATCAACAGAAAGGATCGCAACTTTTTTCTCCGGAATTTCATTAATGAAACGGCGGATCAGTTCGTCAGTCAGCGAGCTTTTTCCAGCACCGCCTGTACCCGTAATTCCCACTACAGGTACCTGCTTTTCCAGTGACTTCACTTTCTCCATGACCGGCTCAAGCGATGCTGCCGCTTCTTTGCCTACGGTTACCTGATGCTCAGCCAGTGTAATCAGCTTGGCAATGGCATTGGTTTCCCCATCCTGAAGCTTTTCAATCTGCTCGGATGCTTCAGCTGTGAAAGTCGGGAAATCACACTCCTTGATCATTTGATCAATCATCCCCTGGAGGCCGTATTGGCGGCCATCTTCCGGAGAGAAAATCCTCGCGATTCCGTAGTCATGCAATTCTTTGATTTCCTTCGGGATAATGACACCGCCCCCTCCGCCATAAATGCGGATGTGGGATGCGCCCCGCTCCTTCAAAAGGTCATACATATATTTGAAGTACTCTACATGTCCTCCCTGATAAGAGGAAATAGCGATTCCCTGCACATCTTCCTGGATTGCAGCATTTACGACTTCTTCCACAGAACGGTTATGCCCGAGGTGGATGACCTCTGCACCGCTTGCCTGAATGATGCGGCGCATAATATTAATCGAAGCATCATGTCCGTCAAATAGGCTGGAAGCCGTAACGAAGCGAATATGATTTTTCGGCTTATAGACTTCTGGATTGCTCATCGTTCTCCCCCTTGTCCGTAAGCGCAGGCACCAGTGCTGCTGTTGCCTGCACGCTATTATTAAGCTTTTTCCGAAACTCTTCCCGGATCCTTTATTCCTTGAAAAAGGAGATTGGTCTGCAGCTGGATATATTCATCGATGCTGTACATTTTCTGCAGTGACCAGCGGCGGAATGCCCACATTTGCCCCTGGACAAAAATGTTATGGGCAATCATTTTGATTTTTTCCTCCGGCAGGTCCAGTTCCCCGTTCTCGACACAAAGTGTAATGACATGCTCGAACATGCCGACCATTTCAATTTCTTTTTTCAGAACATATGGAAGCGCGTCCTTTGTCAGAGCCTTTACTTCCTGGTACATGACGAGCACTTCATCCTGCATTTCATCGACAACCTTGAAATAGTCGGCGATGCCCTGTTTCAGGCTTTCAAGCGTGCCCTGTTTCGTATCAAGACCTTTTTGAAGCCGTTCAGCGACCTGGTCATAAATGCTGTCACAAACCAGATATAGTACGTCTTCCTTCGTACGGATGTATTCATAAAGCGTTCCAATACTAAAACCAGATGCCTTCGCGATCTCTCTAGTTGTTGTACGATGGAACCCTTTTTGGATAAAAAGGGTGACGGCACCTTTAATCATCTGATCACGTCTTTTTTTGACAAGACGCTCATCTTTAACAGAAGCCTGCACTTCCCGTTTTTTCATTGTTTACCTACCGCCTCCC
>CAKQBC010000270.1 GCA_934215995.1 uncultured Bacillus sp.
TTGTTATGAATCCAAAAACTGGCTAATCCAAAAAAAGCATAGCCTTATTATCCCATATTCATTCCCTATGCTGCCCCCTGCACCATATAAGTACAGTGTGCAAATGGCAGTTAACGCGTCTCTTGTTCCATCCACGCCTTATCGTTCTCCCGCAAGTAAAACCACAGAAAAACCATGAACCTAAATAAAATGCCCATCGCCAATCAAGAAAGGAAGCAGGCGGTTTCTTACTGATGTCCTGAATTGGTGTGCTGGGAAATGGAGGAGAAAGTATGAAGTACTTATGGCTTATCCCATTAAGTTTATCGTTTGCGCTGGCCGGCTGCTCAATCACTATTGAACAGGGATCGGGGCAGGAGAAAGAAGAGGCTAAGGAAGAAAAAGAAGTCAAAGCGGAAGATAAACAGGATGAAAACAAGAATGAACCCAAAGAAGAACAGGATGGAAATAAGGAAGAGATAAAAAAAGAGGAAGATGAAGGAACTTCCATGCAGGCTACAGAAGACTTATCCAGGAAAGAGATACAGGACATCCTGTTAGAATTCATTAATGAGGACGTAGGCAGAATATCTGCCCAGGAGGAAATTGTTTTCGCTTCCCTTGATAGTGTGACAGGCGACAATTACACTACAGATGCCGCTCTATATGAGGAATTGACAACAACGGCCATCCCCGAATATGAAAAGGCGCTTCAGATGATGTACGGCCTGGAGCCAAAGTGGGAGGGACTTGAGGAACCTGCAGTATTGATAGTGAAAGCCGGTGAATTATTCCTTGAGACATTGATGCTGGAAAAAGAAGCACATGATCGGCAAGACCCTTCATTTCGTGAACAGTCTCATGCAGTAATGGATGAGTATCTTCAAGCCATTGACGAATACCATCAAAAACTTGAGAAGCTGTCGGAAACATATGGGGTTGTTTATACAAGAAAGCCCATTTAACTATTGATTTACACAAAAAGAACCCATATACAATGGGTTCTTTCACTTAAAAGTACAGAAAATAAATAACAGCGACTAAAACAATACGATAAATCGCAAATGGTATCAGCTTAATGCGGTTGATCAGCTTCAGGAAGAAGCGGATTGATATCAATGCGAATACGAATGCGCTGATGAAGCCGACAATAAAGAACGGCAGAGCATCGATCGAGAAGTATTGCCAGTTACTGATTAATGAGAGCAAGCTTGCTCCTGCCATAATCGGAACTGCCATGATGAACGTGAAGTCGGCAGCTGCCCTGTGGCTCAACCCCAGAAGGACACCCCCTGAGATGGTCGCGCCTGAACGCGAGAAGCCCGGCCATAGCGATAAGCATTGGATCAGCCCGACAGAAAGCGCTTGTTTATACGTAATCTGATCGACCGTATCCACTGTCGGATTTTTAGTTCGGAGCAAATCAGCGGCTATCATGAAGAGCGCTCCAACAAACAAACCGATCAAGACTGTTTCCATGGAGAATAGATTCTCATCAATATAATCTTCGAATAAAACGCCAAATACTCCCGCCGGCAGCAGCCCGACAATAACATGGGTCAATTTCAAATGATTGGCCTTATGCTGCTGTACGCCTTTTTTCGAAAAGCGATATAAGCCCAGCATGTCAATGAAGCGATCCTTAAACACAAACAGTACAGCCATAATCGAACCTAGCTGAATGACGATCTTAAACGTATTTGCTGTATATTGTCCCAAAAATTCAGTAGATTTCAACCACATATCATCGACTAGAATCATATGGCCCGTGGATGAAACCGGGGCAAATTCCGTCAATCCCTCAACAATTCCAAGCACTAAGGCTTTGAACAATTCAATTAAGTCCATTTTTTAAACTCCCCATTTTCAAATTGCAACATCTTTATATACACCAAATTTTATTATATTCACAGCAAAAGGATATTTGCAAGCGAACATTATATTAAGTTCCTATTACATCCTCCCTTTTCCTTTCTCCGTTGACTGCTGTTTAGAAGGCGGTTTTACTTCATAATTCTCATGATGATTTGGATGAAATTAACGAAGGTTATTCATCCCGCTATTATTTATGATAATCATAAGGGAATTTATTTATGGAGGTCATTTTTAGATGGATCGAATGGAAAGAGAAAGGCAGACGATCAGCCATATGATCGATATGTATTGCAAAGCTGAACATCGCGGGGATACACTATGCGCCCAATGCCGGGAATTGAAGGATTATGCCTTCTTTCGGTTGAGCAAGTGCCCCTTTCAGGAGAAAAAGCCAGCTTGCCAAAATTGCAAAATCCACTGCTATAAACCTGACATGAAAAGACAAGTAATACAGGTAATGCGTAAAAGCGGCCCAAAAATGATATGGACGCACCCTTATTTAGCCATTATGCACATTGTGGACACTTTCCGGAAAGCACCGGACCTACCAAAAAGAAGCAGGCAAAAAACACCCCTTAAAAGGCAGTGAACTGCTGCCTTTTAAGGGGTGATGTTCAGATTTCCAATTCCCAACGTTCCTTTTCAGTTTTCTTCACCTGTTCCTCCGTCTCCTTCGGATGGACAGTCCTGAATTTGTGGTGTTCAGCCGGGATGATTTCTATCATCTTTTCAATCATGTCCTGCGGATCGAATTGATCTTTCAGCCCTTCCAACTGCTTCTGCATATCTTCTTCTCTTGTGAAATTTTTCTCCCTATCATACCATTTCCAGATCTCTTCTGCGCTTCGGTCGTTAAAACCGGTATCATATGCACCGGGATTGATGGTTGCGACTTGCACACCATGCTTCTCAAGCTCAGGCTGCATCGTTTGGGCAATCCCTTCAATTGCATGTTTCGTCGCTGTGTATGGGCCGACAAAAGGAGTGGCCGATATTCCAGCCATTGAACTCATAAAAATGATTTTCCCGCTTCCTTTTTCGACGAACTTCCGTGCCGCAATCTGCACCGTTTCCAATGTTGAGAATACATTCACTTCGAACAGTTCACGGAGCCTGTCCATCGGTACTTCTGCCAGAGGGCCGCTTTCATTGATGGCGGCATTCGCCACAAATATATCAAAGTCGTATTCAGCGATTTGGGCACGGTCCCTTTCATTCTGAATATCCAGCTTGAACACTTCAATATCAAGATTCTGTTCTCTCACTTCACGCAGCAAATCGGTCTTCTGGGAAGTTGTTTCGGTCGTAGCGATGACACGATGGCCTTTTTTAGCCAAGCCGATGGAGGCTCCCCTTCCCAGACCGCTTCCTGCACCTGTAATGAAAATTGTTTTTCCCATTTGTTCATTCCTCCCTGCATTCGCTTCTCCTCTCCTTCTTCCCGCCGACAGCCAAACTAAACAACAGCAATACGGGAAAGGGGCCTCCCCCTACATGAAGGACGCCCCCTTTCCCTGTTAAAGTTCCTGCAAAAAATCCTCCATAATCTTATTGAAAGCATCTCCATGCTCCCAAAACATCAGATGGCCTCCCAGGACTTCGATTTTGGATTGAGGTGCCTGCCTTTTCGTATAGGCAATCGCCGTATCAGCCCAATGCTCTGCCACAATCGCCAATGTGGGAATCGTTTCGGCTGCAGCCTTCGCTTCTTCCCGGTAGTCTGAGAACATACCGGACGAAAACAGGTTCGCCGCTATGTAATAGGGTGTCTGCAGAGACTGCCCGACAAGCCATTCCAGTTCCCCGTCCGAAAGCTCACGCTGCACCATCACTCCTTTTGCGTATCCGGTTATGAATTCCCTTTGCCCCTGCGGGTTCCTTAAATAGGCAGTATAAGCGGCTCCTATATCGTCAAGCGGTCCTTCCACCCAATCTTCCCCATTTACTGACAAGGCCTTGGGCGACATATCGACCATAATGGCGGCCTTGATGCCGGCCATTCCATACTGCCTGACATATTCCCATATTGTCAGGCATCCAAATGACCAGCCAACAAGCACAGGATTTTTCAGATCCAGCTCAGAAAGCACCTTCGCCAAATCCTCCCCGTGAGTGGCATAATCATTGCCATGAA
>CAKQBC010000271.1 GCA_934215995.1 uncultured Bacillus sp.
GGGGCCACTACTGCAAAAGCGACCTCAGGCTGATCGAAAGGCGCATATCCAACCAGTGTCAGGTTGTGGTCATACCCTTTCTTGGCAGAGTTATATACCTGTGCAGTCCCTGTTTTCCCTGCCGGATTATAGTCTACCCCTCTGAAATAGGAAGCGGCTGTACCGTTGCTTCCCTGGAATACACGCCTGAACCCTTCCTGGATCCGGTCCATGTATTCTTCTTCAAGATCGACTTTGTTCATTTCAACAGGCTTGAATTCTTCAATCAGTTCTCCCTGTTCATCTATTTCATGGTCAGGATCCCTGATTTCCTTCATTAAGTGAGGCTGCATTCTCACACCGTCATTGGCGATCGTTGCGACATATTGCGCCAGCTGCATCGTCGTGTACGTATCGAATTGCCCGATGGCAAAGTCCATCAGGTTCCCGAGCTTCTGCGTCCCACCGTTATATCCGGTCGCTTCATAAGGGAGGTCGATCCCTGTCTCAACACCCAAACCGAACTGGGCATAATGTTCCCTGAATTTTGCATATGAACCTTCAGGATCCTTAAACCCGCTTCTTGTGGAATAATTATATCCTCCCAGTTTCATAGCGATATGGAACATATATACGTTCGAAGACTGCTCAAGGGCATCAATGTCATTGACCAGCCCAAGGTTTTTCCAGGATTTCTTTGTCGGTGTGCCAGCCAGTTTGATCGGCGCATCAAGGTATGTCGTTCCCGGTTCAATAAGGCCTTCACTAAACGCTGTTGCAATCGTTGCTCCTTTAACCGTAGAACCCATGGCATAGGCATTATAGATCGTCCCATATGTTTCGTTTGTAATTTTCCCGCTGGAGTCCTTAGCCTTCCCTGACATGGCCAGGATTTCCCCATTCGTCGGATTCATCATGACGACATAGGCGCTATTCGCACCCGCTTCTTTTCTCAGTTCTTCCTCAACAATCGTATCTACCTTTTGCTGAAGCTCCATATCAATCGTCAGGATTAAATCCGTCCCGGTTTGGCCTTCGGTCGTAATTTCAGATCTAACGATCGTGCCCGAACGATTTTTTACATATGTTTGTTCTTCTTTTATCCCGCGAAGGACTGATTCATACTTCAGCTCAAGGAAACTCTTTCCGACCAGTTCATCCATATCATAGCCTGCTTTTTTATAGTCGCCGGCAGACTCTTCCGGAATCTGGCCGATCTTCCCGAACATTTGCTTGAATGTATCGCCATATGGATATTTTCTTTGTGAATCCAATTTAACATCGATTCCCGGAAGCTGGTCGAGATGCTCATTGATAACAGCAATTTCTTCTGTATTCAAATTTTCTTTAATACGGTTCGCAGAAGGGGAATCCGCATCCATTTTTGCTTTGATCGTATATATTTGTATTTCTTCTTCTGTTAAACTTGCAAGATTTTCATCTGTAATTCTTTCAAGGAGTAATTGATATTCTTCTTTATCATCAAGTTCTGCCCGTTCTTCATCACTGACCTTAGCCAAAGCTTCATCAGGATAGGCTTGGATCCAATAATCCTTCTTGTCCCTGTCTTTTACATCCTTTGTATCTACAGTGATCAGTTTTGACAGTTTTTTTGCGGTTGTCAGACTGTCACTCGTGTCGTCCTCAGGATCTGAATACGTAAGCGTATAAATCGGCTCATTTTCAAGGATGACGTTTCCTTTCCTGTCATACATCTTCCCTCTAGGAACATTCCATGTATATTTTGTTTCGGATGTCGCCTTGCTCTCGGCAGCATACGCCTCTCCTTTGACAATCTGAAGGTAACCCAGACGGAGGATAAGGATAGCGAACAGAAGAAATACGGCAAAGAACATGAGATTAAGCCTCAATAAATGAGGCTTCTTTTTTTTCGCTTTTCTATTCATTGTTACTCTGCGGTGCTCCCTAGGGTAACCTTAACTGTTTTTTCCTTGCCTGAACTGTACACAGTCAAATCCGCTGTATCACCTGGTTTCAGGCTGTACAGATTTTTCCTGAAATCGGTTGAATTTTCGACTGCCGTTCCGTTCACGGCAACAATTACATCCTGAACTTGCAAGCCAGCATATGAGGCTGCTGAACCTTCTTGTACACTTGTTATAACGACTCCTCCTTCAACTTCTTCAGGCAGCGATTGCAGGTAGTATTGAGGGATTTCCTCTAAGCTAGCCAAGCCGATGCCCAAATACGGCCGATTCACTTTTCCTGTTTCCATAATTTCATTGATGATTGGCACTGCGTCATTGCTTGGAATCGCAAAGCCGATGCCTTCCACATCATCATCGGAGATTTTCAGGCTGTTGATGCCGATAACCTGCCCTTGCGCATTCATGAGCGCTCCTCCGCTGTTTCCCGGATTGATTGCGGCATCTGTCTGGATCGTATTGAGATCCCAATTCCCGGCGGATGTTTCCACAGAAACTGCACGGTCTACCGCACTGACAATCCCCTGTGTCACAGAGCCCGCATATTCAAGCCCCAATGGATTTCCGATTGCTATCACTTCTTCACCGGCACGCACCACTGAAGAGTCACCGAACTCCAGAACGGCCTCTACATATTCAGCATCCATCTTCAGCACGGCCAAGTCGGTTAATGCATCCGCGCCAACAAGTTCTGCTGACGTCTTTTCACCGCTTGATAAAGCTATTTCAATTTGATCGGAACCTTCGATTACATGGTTGTTTGTCACGACGTAAGCTGTGTTTCCTTCAACTTTGAAAATAACGCCGGAGCCGATGCCTGATTCGACACTTTCTTCCTGGCTCTGTTGCTCAAACGGATAATAATAGCCTTGCCCTGTCTGCTGCTGCTGAATATTCACGACCCCGACAATGGCAGGCGATGCTTGTTCCACCATGTCAGCGATGTCGGAAGCTGTTACTGCCGTTTCCTGTATTTCCACTGCCCCTTCAGAGCTTAAATCTTCCGAATTGCTGACAACAGCACCTGATTGTTTATTATGAACAGAACCGGCAAGCCAGTCCGCGTAATCCGTAAAAGGTACAACGGATAGGGTCAATACTGTCCCAAAAACTCCTGCACCGAATGATGCAAACATCGTTTTCTTAATGCCTGTCTTTTTTTTCGGTCGATCTGCCTGTGACCGGGGTGAACGCGTGGCGCCTTCCTTATCACCTGAATCGATTTCTGCTTCCTCCATTGGCTGAACAGTATCCTTATGGCTTTCTGCTTCAACTGTTTCAGAGTCCGCTGTTTCTTCAGTTTCCTTTATTGGCTGTTCAAGCGAGTCATCTGCAGATTCACTCTTTTCCGGGTTGCCTGATTCATAAAACGGCTGTTCATCAGTCCCATGGGCAGCCTCTCTGTTTTCCTTCTCGTCTGATGTATTGAAATGGCGTTCTTTCTCGTCCATAATCGATATCCTCCTACTTTTTCTAGTTGTCCGGCATTCTTATAGAAAAGCCGAATCATTGCTATTCGTCTGTCTTTATCTGTAATAAGAATACCAATCAGTTATGAAAAAATTATTAACAAAAGATGAAAAGGGGTGTAAGATTCCAGCCATTTGCATATACATGTGCCGATTATATAAGACTCAAATCATATATATAGTAAAATGCTTTCTTAAGTTAGTAAACCACCAATTTAAGGTTTTTCGACAAGTTTAGACAATTGTCACTTTCATTTTAGGCAAATAAATAGACACTTCAAAACGAAGTGCCCTTACAAATCCTTCTTCAATAACTTTTCCATCTCACTTTTGATAAGTGCCTTGCTTTTCATAACCCTGCCGTGCCCAGTGGCACAATACTCTATATTCAGCCTGCTCAATCTCTCGATGGATTGATAGGACTCCTTAAAATCAATGGTGAAATAAGCAGGCGGTCCGTTCACATTGAATTTCTGGGTAAGTACATGAAATAACGATTCCTGCTTGGTCGTTACAAATGCATCACCGGCAAGCAGCACCTTTTCCTGCTGATTGTAGAAAGAAACATGGCCCGGTGTATGGCCCGGTGTGAAA
>CAKQBC010000272.1 GCA_934215995.1 uncultured Bacillus sp.
TAATTAGGGTGGTACCGCGAGTTTGCTCTCGTCCCTTTCTGGGATGGGGGCTTTTTTATATTCATTTTTAAATATTGAATAAATAGGGACACGGCAGCACGAGTGCTGCCGGCAACAATAGGAGGAAGAAAGATGAAACAATTGACAGGCGCAGAAATCCGCCAAATGTTTTTAGACTTTTTCAAAGAAAAAGGGCATAGTGTCGAGCCAAGTGCATCACTTGTCCCTCATGAAGACCCTACATTGCTATGGATCAACTCCGGAGTAGCGACTTTGAAGAAGTATTTTGATGGCCGTGTGATCCCTGCCAATCCAAGAATCACAAACGCCCAAAAATCAATCCGTACAAACGATATCGAAAATGTCGGTAAGACGGCAAGGCACCATACATTCTTTGAAATGCTGGGCAACTTCTCAATCGGCGATTACTTCAAGGAAGAAGCAATCCTTTGGGCTTGGGAATTCCTTACAAGCGAAAAGTGGATTGGTTTCGATCCTGAAAAATTGGCGGTAACAATCCATCCGGAAGATGATGAAGCATTCGAAATCTGGAATAAGAAGGTCGGCATCCCTGAAGAGAGAATTATCCGTCTTGAAGAGAACTTCTGGGATATCGGGGAAGGACCAAGCGGCCCGAATACCGAGATCTTCTATGATCGCGGCCCTGAATACGGGGATGACCCGAATGATCCTGAGTTATACCCGGGCGGCGAGAACGAACGCCATCTGGAAGTTTGGAACCTTGTGTTCTCCCAGTTCAACCATAATCCGGACGGTTCCTACACACCGCTTCCTAAGAAAAACATCGATACCGGGATGGGCCTTGAACGTATGGCATCTGTGGTCCAAAACGTTCCTACGAACTTCGATACTGACTTGTTTATGCCGATTATCCGTGCAACAGAAGAAATCGCAGGGACAAAATATCGCGTGAACAAGGAAGATGACACAGCATTCAAAGTAATCGCCGACCACATCCGTACTGTTACATTCGCAATCGGGGATGGCGCATTGCCATCTAATGAAGGCCGCGGGTATGTACTGAGGAGATTGCTTCGCCGTGCTGTCCGTTACGCAAAACACATCGGCATCAATGAACCATTTATGTACAAGCTGGTGCCTGTAGTAGGCGAAATCATGAAGGACTTCTATCCGGAAGTGCTTGAGAAGAAGGATTTCATCGCCAAAGTGGTGAAAAACGAAGAAGACCGTTTCCATGAAACATTGCATGACGGCCTTCGCATCCTTTCAGAAGTGATCAAAAAGGAAAAAGAATCAGGAAGCACAATCATCTCAGGGAAAGATATTTTCCGTATGTATGACACATATGGGTTCCCGGTGGAATTGACAGAGGAGTATGCTGAAGAAGAAGGCATGCAAGTTGACCACGCAGGCTTTGAGAAAGAAATGGAAGCACAGCGGGAGCGTGCGCGTGCTGCCCGCCAGGACGTTGATTCCATGCAGGTGCAAGGCGGCGTCCTCGGTGAAATCAAAGATGAGAGCACATTCGTCGGTTATTCGAAGCTTGAGGAAGAAGGAACAGTCATCGCTGTAGTGAAGAACGGCGAGAGAATCGTATCCGCTTCTGCCGGCGATGAAGTTCAGGTAATCCTTTCCCAAACCCCGTTCTACGCTGAAAGCGGCGGACAGATTGCAGACAAAGGAATAATCGTTTCCGAAGATGTCAAAGCTGTAGTTTTAGACGTACAAAAAGCGCCTAACGGCCAAAACCTTCACCGTGTTGCTGTTGAAAGCGGCACTCTGAAAGAAGGGGCTAAGGTTATCGGCATAGTCGACCAAACGAACAGAAAAGAGATCACGAAAAACCATACTGCAACACACCTTCTTCATCAGGCTTTGAAAGATGTACTTGGTACGCATGTTAACCAGGCAGGTTCTCTTGTCCAGTCCGATCGCCTTCGATTCGACTTTTCACACTTCGGGCAAGTCAAACCGGAAGAATTGGAGCAGATCGAGCAGATCGTCAACGAAAAGATCTGGGAAAGCATCCCTGTAGTGATTGAGAGCAAGGCAATTGATGAAGCGAAAGCAATGGGCGCAATGGCACTGTTCGGCGAAAAATATGGGGACGTTGTCCGCGTTGTACAGGTATCCGATTACAGCATTGAGCTTTGCGGCGGCTGCCATGTGGACAACACTTCCGCAATCGGATTGTTCAAAATCGTTTCCGAAAGCGGAATCGGCGCAGGAACACGACGCATTGAAGCAGTAACAGGCGCGGCTGCATACCAACAGCTTAAAAGCCAGCTGAACTTGCTGAAAGAAACAGCGGAAGCCCTGAAAACAAACATGAAGGATGTTCCAGTCCGCGTAGAGTCCCTTCTTGGGGAAATGAAAGAGCTTGCCCGTGAAAATGAATCATTAAAGAGCAAATTGGGTAATATTGAAGCAGGCAATCTGATTTCATCAGTACAGGAGATTAACGGCGTGAAAGTGCTGGCTGCTAAAGTGCAGGCGACAGATATGAATAACCTTCGTTCCATGGCGGATGAACTGAAGGCGAAGATCGGCTCTGGAGTCATTACGCTTGCGGCTATACAGGGCGAGAAAGTGAACATCATCGCAGCTGTAACGCAGGATCTGATTCCGCAGGGCTACCACGCAGGCAAGTTGATTAAGGAAGTTGCAACACGTTGCGGCGGCGGCGGCGGCGGACGTCCGGATATGGCTCAAGCCGGCGGGAAAAATCCTTCACAAGTCGATAGCGCCCTAAAATTTGTTGAAGAATGGGTTAAATCAATTTAAATAAGGTTTTCGTTAGTGTACAATAGGTTTAATAATCTAAGGGTCATTTTGAAAAGGTGAACTCGGAAAAAGCGAGGTGTATCAAATGAGTTCCTTTGATAAAACAATGAAGTTTCATTTTCAGGAAGAACCATTTGAAAGAGATGTCCATGAAGTCTTGATGCAGGTATACAGCGCGTTGCAGGAAAAAGGGTATAATCCGATCAACCAAATAGTCGGATATCTTCTTTCAGGCGACCCGGCCTATATTCCGCGCCATCAAGATGCAAGAAACATCATCCGTAAGCTTGAAAGAGATGAGATTATTGAAGAACTGGTTAAATCATATTTGAAACATAATCGTGGTGAAAAGTAATGCGCAGCATGGGACTTGATGTCGGCTCCAAGACAATGGGAGTCAGCATCAGTGACGCGATGGGCTGGACTGCCCAGCCCATCGAAACGATCAAAATCAATGAGCAGGTGCAGGACTTCGGCTACAAAAGGCTGAAGGAGCTCATAAAAGAATATGAAGTGACGAATATTGTGGTCGGCCTTCCAAAAAACATGAACGGAACTCTTGGGCCCCGGGCTGAAATAAGTATGGAATTCGCCAAGGCAATCGAGAAGAAATTTAAACTTCCTGTTGTCCTCTGGGATGAAAGGTTGACCACAATGGCAGCCGAGCGTGTTTTGCTTGAGGCGGATATGAGCCGCGTCAAGCGCAAGAAAGTAATCGATAAGATGGCAGCCGTCATGATTCTTCAAGGTTACCTGGACAGCAGAAAATAAAAAATAGAGGTGTTTCTAATGAACGAACAACAAATTACCATCGTAGACGAAAAAGGAAATGAACAACTTTGTGAAATCCTATTCTTCTTCCACTCTGACGAATTCAATAAGGATTATGTCCTTTACTACCCAATCGGTGAAGAAGACGAAAATGGGGAAATCATTGTCCATGCATCTTCTTATGTGCCTGGCGACAGCGAAAATGAAGGCGAACTAAGCCCGATTGAAACTGATGAAGAATGGGATGTTGTTGAAGAAATGTATAATACATTTGTTGAGCAGCAAGAAGACGAAGAGTAAGATTGCATTCCTCAAAGCCCCGCTGATTCCAGCGGGGCTTTTTTGTGCGTCCCATTAGGATGGCTGGAGCAGGCATAATGCGCAATTTGTGTGGAGCCGGTGAAAAAATAATGGTTAGTTGTGTAATTTTGCTCGGATTTTAGTATAA
>CAKQBC010000273.1 GCA_934215995.1 uncultured Bacillus sp.
GGGTACACACAGGCCTCGATATCCGGCTGGGAATCGGCCTTTTCCTGAAGCAATTGTCCAATTGTACAATTTAAAATATCAGTCATTATAGAACCTGCCTTCCATACTTGATATTCAAATCTTCCAAACAATCAGCATCCCAGCTGCCTGGCTATGACGATCCGCTGGATTTCCGATGTTCCCTCGCCGATTTCCAGAAGCTTAGCATCCCTTAAGAAACGCTCCACCTCATACTCGCGCATATATCCGTACCCTCCGTGTATCTGGATTGCCTGATTGCATGTACGGAATGCCATCTCTGTCGCAAATAACTTTGCGAAAGCCGACTCCTTCGTAAAATTCTTTCCCTGATCCTTCAGCCAAGCTGCCTTGTAAACCATATTCCGTGCAAGTTCGATTTCCATCGCCATATCGGCTAGCTTAAATTGGATCGCCTGAAAGCTGGAAATGCTTTTGCCGAATTGCTTCCTTTCTTTCGCATAGGCAAGCGCCCTTTCAAAAGCACCCTGCGCCAGGCCGACAGCAAGAGCTGCAATCGATATTCGTCCCCCGTCCAGCGTATACAAGAACTGCTTAAAGCCCTTTTGATCATCCCCCAAAATGTTTTCCTTCGGCACTCGGACGTTCTCAAGGATAATCTGTGTTGTATCGGAAGCCCTGACGCCCATTTTTTCGTAGGGGGCCGTGATTGTCATGCCTGGCGTCCCTGCCGGCACAATGAAAGCGGAAATGATGTTCTTCCCCCTTCCATCCTTGCCCGTCACTGCCGTCACGGTGACAGTCTTTGCATGGGAAGCATTGGTGATCCAGCACTTCTCCCCATTTATGACATACTCATCGCCAACTTCCTCTGCCCTTGTCTGTGTGCCGCCTGCATCTGAACCTGCATTCGGTTCAGTGAGCCCGAAAGCGCCGAGCCCTTCTCCTTTCGCCAAAGGCACCAAATACTTCTGCTTCTGCTCTTCTGTCCCGAAATAATAAATCGGGGATGCCCCCAGGGAAACGGCAGCGGCATAGCTTAAGCCTGTACCTCCGCACACTTTGCCGATTTCCTCGACAGCTATCGCATAAGAGATAGTATCTGAGCCCGAACCCCCGTATTCCTCCGGAAAGGGAATCCCAAGCAGGCCAAGCTCTCCCATTCTCTTAAACAATTCAACAGGAAACCGCGCTTCCCGGTCCAATTCCACGGCCACAGGTTTGATTTCCTTTCCCGCAAAACTCGATACCATTTCTTTTATCATTTTATGTTCTTTCGATAATGAAAAATCCATAGAATGCCTCCTTTTTGGTACAGACCGACTAATCGGTCTGTCCTAGTCGCCAATCACTCATTTATCCGTGAATGAACGGGATTGTTACTAAGAAGATAGCGTGCATAAGCAGGGTTTTGCTTCGCCTGATCAGTCCATAACGACTGAAAGATAAAATCGGCATAAATGGAGGCAATTTCTTCGATCGTGTTTTCACCATCTGCCCTATACCATTTATACGTCCAGTTGACCATCCCTAGAATGAGCATCCCGGTAATCGGAACCGGCAGCTCTTTCCGGAATTCACCGCGCTCCCTCCCTTCTTCAAGCACTTGGTAAATGATATCCCGATACTTATCCCGTTTTTCGGATATACGCTCTACATATGGTGATGTTAGATAATTGCTTTCTTGATAGAATACGGAAATATGAGGTTTATAGAGATCAAACACCTTTACAAACGATTGGATGATCCGCTGCAGTTTCATAGTTGGGGTGATGCTTAATTCGATAACTTCTTCAGCATTTTTTAAAACGTAGGAAATAAAGTAGTCGTGGATGACATATAGCAGTTCATCCTTTGAATGAAAATGATGGTAAAAACCGCCTTTGGACGTCCCGCAGGCTTCGACAATCTGCAATACACTTACACGATGGTAGCCGTGCTGTTCAAACAGCATTAAAGAAGTACGGATGATTTTTTCTTTCAGTTCCGTCAGAAATCACCTCCTTCATATATGCGGAATATGCTTCTTGCGGGAGAAGTATATCCCCAAAATAAATGTAAGGGCTTACATTTATTTACGATTTTATCAGATGATTTTGATTTGTCAAATATTAGCTGATGTCTATTCCATATCACCATACTTACGCAAACATGCTTGTGCTTTCTAGAGTGGCAACCGCACAAAAATAGCGGCCCTGCATCAGCCGCTGTCGAATCCTTTATTCAAATAGGTTCTAGGTGTATCATATGGGATGATTTTATTATATTGCGGGTAGATGCTTCTGTATTGGACAAAGATAGGAAAATCGAGAAACCATGGGAACATGCTGTAAAAAGGCATGTCGCCAATTACAATCGCCGCCAGCGCTTTGTCCATTTCCCTCCTGAAGATCCTGAACCTTTTATCCGCTGTCTGTTCATCGAACCCGCCATCGCTGACAAGGACTTGCGCTGACAGCATATACTGGCCATTGCAGGGCACCCATTCTGCCAGCACCTCATCCCGGAGCTCACCGATCCTGCTGTCATCGAACCGGCATCCGATCGAAACGAATAATTCCCCCGTATAATCGTCGTGCGTCATTGTATATTTCCTGCCATCCGCTGGCTGGAAAGAAGTTGCAGGCGGCAGTATGATCGTGGCTAGCTTAGGAAAATCGTACGTTGTCATAGTACACACCCTCCTTTACCCTCAGCCTATGACATGAGCCCAACATATGTGATAGCTATTTTACATTCTCTTTAAAAAATACTTTTTCCAGCTTCCACCCTGTTTGGTCCATGAGCCATACACTCCTGATTTCACCGACCAAATCATCTTCGGAAGCCCCGCTCACCTTCTGGATTCCTTCGATGCCTTTCCCGCGGACTGTATAAACCGGCTTTAAGGAGGAATACGGCCCGATCAGCATTTCCATAGGCTCATTCAGTTTGCCATTATGGTATAAGCCCAGCTCTTCATACTGTTCTTTCCTTGCCTTCATATCGATGACCACGCTTTTTTCCCCTACTTTCAAGGTCGCCGTATAGCCATTATTGAAGGAGGATTCAATTGACACAGGATCAGGCATATCCAAATCGATCAGCTTGTTGTCCTTAACAGTCAGCGCGTACCCTTTAATGGCTTCTTTTGTTTCACCCATCGGATGGATTGTCACAAGCAGATCCTTATTCCCATCCTGATTGATATCGGTAAAGGCTATTTTCGGCTTTTCGCCGTCAGCCAGATCAAACTCCATATAGCCTTTTGAACTTTTCACGAAAATCCTCAGCTGTACGTTAGTAAGAATTTGCGGGTCCTTTTCGGCAAACGTCCCGCTTAAGATGATTCTGTCCTTCAATTTATCTCCAGTGACATCCTGGTACACCACTTCTTCATACACATAATCTTCAGCCCCTATGGCCCCAGGATATAAAAGCAAAGCAGCACACAGAGCCATCAGCGTC
Organism: uncultured Bacillus sp.; assembly: GCA_934215995.1. Classification (GTDB taxonomy): domain Bacteria; phylum Bacillota; class Bacilli; order Bacillales; family DSM-1321; genus Bacillus_AD. Next base: position 3,427 of record CAKQBC010000273.1, read on the forward strand.
TTCGTAATCTTCACCAATGATCATCCTTCCCTCTTTTTTCTAATCCTTAAGATGCCCATGACTGTAAAATTTATGTAAAATAAACCAAGAAGACAGCAAAGATCGGAAAGATACATCGATGGCGATACATGCAAACAGAGGAGTGAAAAAGTGGGAGAAATCAGGCCACAAATATATAAGGCTTCAAATGGAACTATATTTATGATCAGGACAGCAGTACACGGTGATGCAGAAAAAGTAACCGAATTCACGAGAACAATTCTCGGGGAAGCTCCCTATTTACTGACAGCTTTAGATGAATTTACGATAACGGCAAAACAGCAAAGACAGCTTTTGCAGGACATACATGAAGATAGCGGCAAGCTCGCCCTTTTGGCGGAACACGAATCAGAAGTCATAGGATATTTGGATTTTCATAACGGGCACAGAAAGCGGATTAAACATCAAGGGTCTTTCGGCATGAGCGTCAAAAAGGAAGCCAGGAACCAGGGTGTAGGCACAGCCCTGGTTAAAACCCTCCTGCAATGGGCAGAGAACAGTACTC
>CAKQBC010000274.1 GCA_934215995.1 uncultured Bacillus sp.
TTTCCGCCATGGTCATGATTGCCGTAGACACAATATTTCCCTAAGGGGGCACGGATCTTTGCTAAAATGGGGCTAACTCTTTCAGGTTGTTTGTATGATGTAGGGTTGTCCAGCAGGTCGCCGGTGAAGAACACAATGTCTGGACGAATCCCATTGATTTTGTCTATTATCTTTTCGAGCTGCTTCAGTCCGAATTGGAAGCCAAGGTGAGTGTCGCTGAACTGGACTATTTTAATACCAGAAAATCCTTTTGGAATGAGAGGGTCAGAAATGGTATGATTAACTATATCCAACCATTTGGGTTCAATGTGCTCAGCATAAATTCTTCCGCCGGCTCCGCAGCCTGCCGCCGTAAGAAGGGCCAGGAATCCTTTTTTTATGAAATTTCTTCTGGATATCTGAGTATTCATAGCTTAATAACCTATTCTTTCCTTTTTTAAAAATCCTTTTTATACATATATCAAGAATATTCTTTTAATGCCACGAATAGTCTAAAAAAATATAATAATGTAGCCTTGCTGTATTATAATTTATTTGTATGAAAAGAATGTAAAATAGTGATTCGCGTATTTATGGGGGGCTCTCATGACCATATTGACTATACAACCTATGATTATAACGTTTATTATCCTGCTGGGGACTGTATTCCTCTTCTCTCAAAATAGATTCCGGCCTGATGTAATTGCAGGAGGGGCGGTGCTTTTGCTTACGATTACGGAAATCATCACTCCCGAGGAAGCATTATCAGGCTTCTCCAATTCGACGGTGATGATGATAGCCGGCCTCTTCATTGTTGGAGCGGGCATATTCGAATCAGGATTTGCGCTTAATGTCGGCCAGTCATTGCTCAAGCTGGGGAAAGAAAGTGAAAACCGGGCCCTATTCATCGTGATTTTGACAGTCAGCTTATTCAGCGCATTGTTCAGCACATCCGGTACGGTAGCATTCCTTTTGCCCGTGATTATCAGCATTTCGCTTAAACTGAGCATGAACCCTTCACGTTTCCTGTTGCCCCTTGCCTTTGCCAGCAGTCTGGGAGGCCTTCTGACCATCATCGGCTCAACTTCTACATTGCTTGTCAGCGATGCGCTAAAACGTGCCGGATATGAGAAGCTCGGATTCTTCAGTATTTCCGGTGTTGGCTTGGGGGCACTGGCCGCCGGGCTCCTTTTCATGATGACAATCGGGCGCCGGCTTGTTCCGAAGAATGAGGAATCCATGCCTGGGGATACGAGGGATATATCATCCGGAGAACTAGCGGGGATCTATAAGACCCATGACAGGCTGCATTTCGTCTATATACCGGAAACATCGGATATCGTAGGGGAAAGGCTGGCAGACCTTAAATTGCCTTCCCAGTTCGGGATCACTGTAATCGAGATAGACAGGAAGGGAATCGACCAGGAAGAAATGACGTCAAGCATCGCCGGGCCGAACGAGGTTCTGTATCCGCATGATTCCCTGCTTGTGTTCGGCGGCGAAGAGGAAGTTGCCTATTTCACGGAAACATATGAATTGGAAATGAAAGCATCGGAGCCGGAAGATATTAAAGCCCATTTCTTGACCAAAGCATATGGATTGACAGAAATCATAATCGCTCCTCACTCAAGCCTTGAAGAGCAGACAATCGAGGATGTCCACTTCAGGGAAAAATACTCATGCAGCGTTTTGGCCATTAACAGAAAAGGGAGCTATATTCAGACAGGACTGGCTAAGGAAAAGCTGAAAATTGGCGATGCCTTGCTTGTGCACGGAAAATGGGATAATATCCATATGCTTTCGGAAAATAATCGGGATGTTGTCGTTCTTGGCAGTGCATCTGATGAATCGTCAATGCCGAAATTGCACGGTAAGGCACCGATTGCAAGCCTTATCCTTGCCCTTATGCTTGGATTGATGATATTTGAAGTCGTTCCTTTTGTCGTAAGCGTTCTGATTGCGGCATTCCTAATGATAGTGACCGGCTGTGTGCGTTCAGTGGAAGAAGCATACAAAAGCATCAATCTCGATGCGATCGTCTTAATCGCCGCTTTGCTCCCGATGGCCACGGCCTTGGAGAAGACCGGCGGTGCGCAATTCATTAGCAACGGGGTCATTGATCTATTCGGCAATCAACATCCATATGTTCTGCTTATCGGATTCTATCTTGTTGCATCGCTGCTTTCATATATTATGAACAGCATGGCTACGGTCATCATCCTATCGCCGATTGCGATTACGGTTGCCTCCAATTTGGGGATAAGCCCGTATCCATTAGTGATCGGGATTGCTGTAGCTGCTAGTATCGCTTTTGCGACACCGGTTGCTTCACAGACAAACACGATGGTCCTTACGGCAGGAGGCTATAAATTCAATGATTTTGTAAGGGCAGGCTTGCCGCTTCAATTGTTTGTAGCTGTAGCCGTATTGCTTTTCATCCCGCTCTTTTTCCCTTTTTAGAGCAAGCAGGAGGAAGGACAAGGTTTCATGCACCTTGTCCTTTTTTGCTGTTCCGGCCGAAAGTATTAGAATATCACAGCAAATAATGGTAAAATAAATGAATAATCATTCATTTTTCTGTTCAATTATCTACATCCTTAGCCAATCGAATCGGATGTGAATGGTTGTCTGCCTTAAAAATGAATGTTCATTCATTATACTTGCGGGGTGATTCGGTATGAAAGGTAAAGTAGGGATTATAACTGGCGGTTCAAGCGGCATGGGACTTTATATGGCCAAAAAGTTTGTGGAAGAGGGAGGCCAAATAGTCATTACTGGCAGAAACGAGGAAAGGCTGGCCGATGCAGTCAAGGAAATTGAACATGAAAACGGCAAAGTCATAGCATTTCCGATGGACGTAAGGGAAATAGAGCATGTAAGGGCAATGGTGAAAAAAACGCATGATGAGTTCGGCAGAATCGATTTTCTGGTAAATAATGCGGCCGGCAATTTTATTTGCCCGGCAGATCAGCTTTCCCCAAACGGATGGAAATCCGTTATCGACATTGTCCTGAATGGTACGTTCTATTGTTCAAGCGAAGTCGGGAAATATATGATTGAACATAAAATCAAAGGCTGCATGCTGAATATGGTCGCCACCTATGCCTGGGATGCAGGCCCGTATGTTGTTCATTCCGCCGCTGCAAAGGCTGGTGTGCTTTCATTGACAAGAACGCTGGCTGTCGAATGGGGAAGGCAGTACGGCATCCGTGTGAATGCGATCGCCCCGGGACCTATCGAAAGAACGGGTGGTGCTGATAAGTTATGGGTGAGTGAAGAAGCTGCGAAAGCGACAATCGAAAGTGTTCCTCTAGGCAGGCTTGGAACTCCTGAGGAAATTGCGGAACTGGCAGCTTTCATTTTATCCGATAAGGCAGCCTATATGAATGGGGAATGTGTCACGCTTGACGGAGGGGCCTGGCTGAACAGCATGCCATTCTGATGTCGAAAGGACTTAAAACATTACATTCAAATGCAAAGATGGTATAATTTGCTGGAGAATAATGTTCGGGAGGTGCAACATGGATGCAATGGATGTGTTGACAAATCTTGAACACCTGCAGCCATTTTTTCAACCCATTTTTAGTGCGGATGAACATATTGTGATAGGTTATGAGATTTTGGGCCGATATGTAAACGAGGGCGGAATCCATAGTCTTGGCCCTTTTTTTCTGGATAATTCCATCCCGGAAGAATACAGGGTCGACGTGGATAACATCATCCTGGGCATGGCCCTTGAACGAATGAAGGACCATCAGGATGCAGATTCCCTAATATTCATTAATCGCGACCCCAACCTGCTGATGATTGACCACGGAGAAAAATTACTGAATATTTTGAAGGATAAGCTTGGTGAAGGAGAAGCGACGTTGTTTGCCCGTTCTGCTACCGCAGGAGGACAGCAATTCCCTGTCCATTGGGGAGGAGACTGCGATGCAAGCTATGAGTCCATGGCTGAGAGCATACGCGGGGGAT
>CAKQBC010000275.1 GCA_934215995.1 uncultured Bacillus sp.
AGCAGTTACTTGTCCGAAAACAGTGTGAACGCCATCTAAGTGAGGTTGCGCTTCATGTACGATGAAGAATTGGCTTGAACCTGTATCTTTACCTGCGTGTGCCATCGACAAAGCACCTACGGCATGCTTATGCGGGTTGTTTGCTGTTTCGCATTTGATTGTTTTTCCGCTTCCGCCTGTGCCAGTTCCGTAAGGGCATCCGCCTTGTGCTACGAAGCCCGGGATTACACGGTGGAATGTCAATCCATTGTAGAAGCCTTCTTCAGCCAAGCTTTTGAAGTTAGCGACAGTGTTAGGCGCTTCATTCGGGAAAAATTCGATTTGGATTTGGTCGCCGTTTTCCATTGTGATTGTTCCTAGTGTTTTGCTCATACTATAACATCCTTTCATTATAGAGCCGGTGTTTCGCAGATGCCGGCCCTTTCATTTAGATTTTTGGAGGAGGCAACCTGGCGGCATCCGATGCCCCAGGGCAACTGTATGTGAATCCGGAATGGATATGTATTGACTTGCCTTCTACCCTCTTTTTGAAAAATCTATTTCATTTTACCACTCCTTCTGTGAAAGATAAAATATCTCACCATTTTTTTATCAAAATATCCAAAATAACGGAGCATTACGTTAGACAGCCGCTTCTTGCAGCCATATAATTAGCTAGGTAACTAATATTGCCGGCAGGGAGTGACTTCAGATGGAGAGGAACAATTTATTCCATATTATTAACCAGACATCCAGGCAAATATCGAAATCCTTTAACGAACAACTGGTCCCGAAAGGCTTGTATATGGCCCAGTGGGCTGTCATCCGATATGTAAAGAAGAATGGCCCTTCCACCCAAAAGCAGATGTGCGATTATTTGCATGTTGAGGCACCGACCATGACAAGGACATTAAACAGGATGGAGGAGCTTGGCCTCATACAGAAAACGGAAAGCCTGGACAGGCGCGCCAAAATCATCCGCCTGACCAGCCAGGCCGAACAAACTTATCCGAAGTGGGAAAAGGAAGTGGAAGCTTTTGAAATCCCTGTGATCGGAACGTTTACAGATGATGAGTTGGCGACGACGATTCAGACATTAAAGAAAATTATAGACAGACTACAGTAAAAATGGGGGTTATCATATTGCAAAAAGAGCGGCTTTGGACAAAAAACTTCCTAAACCTTTGCATTTGCAGTTTCTTTATATTCATGTCCTTTTATGCCCTGCTGACGGCTCTTCCGTTCTTTGTGCTGGATGAACTTTATCTCGAAAGCGGCAAGATTGGTTTTGTTATTTCCATCTACTTATTTGCAGCTGTAATCATCCGCCCGTTTGCAGGCTCCTGGCTCGATACGGCCGGCAGGAAGAAAGTGCTCTTTATCTCTCTGATCATCTTGCTTGCGGCATCAGTCGCTTATTTATTTGTCGACTCTTATATGCTATTAATAGCCATACGTTTTATTCAAGGGGTCGGTTTCGGCTTGGCTACGACCGCAACAGGAGCTATAGCGGCGGACCTCGTCCCGGAAACAAGAAGAGGGGAAGGAATCGGGTATTATGGGCTTTTCATGAGTATGGCGATGGTAGTGGGGCCCTACCTCGGGCTCACTGTCATCCAGCAGCTATCCTTTATGGCTTTATTCATTCTTTGCATCCTGTTTGCTGCAGGCAGTCTGATACTGGGGGTTGCCATTTCCCTTCCTAAGCATGAGTATGTGAAGCCAGCAGAAAAGCAAAGCTTTTCCCTGGCTCGGATTTTTGAAAAGACGGCTATACCGATTTCCGTTACAGCAATTTTCCTTGCTTTTGCCTACAGCAGCCTGCTATCATATGTGTCCTTATATGCAGCGGACATAGGGTTGGAATCGATTGCAGGCATATTTTTCATTGTATTCGCGGTCGTCATCATCGCCTCCCGTCCATTTACAGGCAAATGGTTTGATCTGTATGGGGAAAACCGGATCGTTTACCCTGCCCTGCTGCTCTTCTTCGCAGGAATGATCATGCTTAGCTTTACAGACAATGCATTTCTTTATCTTCTGTCGGCAGCCATCATCGGGCTCGGATACGGAGCGATCATCCCGTCCTTCCAGACGATTTCGATCCAAAAGGCATCCCCAAATCGCCGTGGCATGGCGACTGCAACCTATTTCATCTTTTTCGATACCGGAATCGGCATCGGCGCTTATGTGAACGGGCTATTTTCCGCTCAAGTCGGCTATCAGAATATGTTTCTGATTTGCGCCGCGTTTGTGCTAGTTACTCTGCTATGCTACTTTATGCTTCACGGGCGCTCCAATCAAGCAGACCATTCTGTTGATGCATGATGGTCCGGCCTAAAGCAAAAAAAGCCAAGGATGCTGTGCAACAGCATCCTTGGCTTTTCTTATGCTATCTTGTTTCCAAGCATCTAATTAAGATCCAAGCGTGTTTTCAATCTTGTACTTATCTTTTGTTTCATCCAGCCAATCCTGGTATTTGGAATTAATTTCGTTATCGAAAAGGATTGTCTTGATTTCTTCTTTGTGGTCTTCAAAAGTCGCTTCTTTCGCTTCTTTTTTGCCTGTCACCTTGATGATATGGTAGCCGTATTCGCTTTTGACCGGCTCGCTTATTTCGCCTTCCTTAAGCTTGAATGCAGCTTCCGAGAATTCTTCGACCATATCGCCGTATGCGAAGTAGCCAAGGTCTCCCCCTTCTTCAGCACTGCCTTCATCAGTGGAATACTCTTTAGCCAGCTCGGCAAAATCCTCTCCGGCATTCAGCTTCTCGAGCACTTCTTTGGCCGTTTTTTCATCCTCGACCAGGATGTGGCTTGCCTGCACCTGCTCCTCCTCATTGAAGGATTCTTTGTTTTCCTCGAAGTATTCTTTCATTTCATCTTCAGTGATTTCGATTTCTTTTCCAAGGATTTTTTCGACGATCAGATAGTTTTCAATATCCTTTTTGAAATCCGCCAACGAGATGCCGCTTGCTTCAAGGGCGGAATTGAATGTTTCCTCTCCGCCGTAACTCTTAATGAAGTTATCCAGTTCAGCATTGATTTCTTTCTTGGAGACTTCAATGCCTTCTTTTTCGCCTTCAAGCTCGATCACTTTGTTATTGATCAATGTTTCTACAACAGATGAACCATATTGGCTCACCATCAGATTATATACTTCATCTTTTGTGATTTTTTCTCCATCGACACTTGCGACAACACCTTTATTGCTGTATAGGTAGACACCTATGCAGGCGCTGGCAATCAACAGAATGACAATGATGGATATGATCACCTTTTTGTTATTGAATTTTTCCAATAGTCCTTTTCCCTCCAACGGTTTATCTGCGTAAACCAATCATAGATGTAATTTGTGAATAAATTATTAACAGGCCGTTAATATGGTATTAAAGTTAGTATGTGGCTATACACCAGCCATTGTCCATGGTAGTTCTTTGCAGTTCTAGAAACGGAATGCCATTTCATTCTATCGGGACTTGCTGTGTACCGGCATCCTGATTGTGAAGATGGTTCCTTTTCCTTTTTCGCTGCTGACCTCTATTGTCCCGTCATGAAGGGAGACAAGCTGTTTGACGATGGACAGTCCAAGCCCGAATTCCCCGTACGGGTTTGTAGTCCTTGAAATGTCCGCTTTGTAGAAGCGGTGCCAAATATCTTCAATTTCTCTCGGGTCTATGCCTATGCCAGTATCTTCAACTTCGAGGATTGTTTCCATATAGCCCGCTTTAGCCCGCAACCATATTGTTCCATCGTTGGTGAATTGTATACTGTTTTTCGTCAGATTGATAATGATCTGGGTCAATCTGTCATAGTCTGCGAAAATGAAAAGTCCCTTCTCGGCATCAATCTTGATTTGGTTGTTTTTTTCTTCTGCTAGAGGCTCCAGCTGATCCTGGATGATCTCGAGGACATCCGATGCTTGGATCGGCACTTTATTTAACGTA
>CAKQBC010000276.1 GCA_934215995.1 uncultured Bacillus sp.
ATGTTTATCACGTAAGTGTTGTCGCAGGACGCGACGCTTTTAGCTTACGTTCTTTAAGGTTCTATTCGCGTCTTCGCTGGTCTGCGTGCCTCGACTGACAAACGTTTTCAATCAGTCTGAAGTGCAATGACAAAGACAATGCTCAATTAAATTTGACTACAACTAACATGCACGCAAAAAGCGGTGCATGTTTTTTGCTTTCACGCATTGGTTATGGGGGATGGTCATGCACTGTTCACATGCCTCCATCAAACCGCTGATTGTAGCGGCTTTTGATAGGGAAGAGGTGAGGTCCATATTGGCCGGTCTGTTCCCCTGCTTGGGACATTTAACGAATAAAACGGAATCTCTTGCATTAAATAATATAAACAACAACTTTTCCGCAAAGGAGGTGATGCTCCTTCGTACCTCATGGAGACAGGGAATCAAATGCGAGGAAGACTTCAAGAAATGCTTTGACTTTGATTTAAAAGAAAATTATAATCACTACTAGGTATAATGATTTATCAGAATTTTATTACTTTTCTATTAATTAAATTCCCTTACCCTGAATTGCATGATTTCGCACTCTTATTATTTATGTTCAATCAGGCTGCCGCAATAAGGATGGGGAGGAGGAGGTTATGGGAAATGGAGAACCACAGAGGCACATTTGGGACACGGGCAGGCTTTATCATGGCCGCAGTCGGTTCAGCTATCGGTCTCGGGAATATTTGGAGGTTTCCGGCTGTTGCTTATGAAAATGGGGGTGGCGCGTTTTTTCTTCCCTATTTATTTGCATTATTGACGGCCGGGATTCCAATCCTGATCCTTGAGTTTACTATGGGGCATAAGTATCGGGGCTCTGCGCCATTAACATTTGCCCGGTTCCGGAAAAATACGGAATGGCTTGGCTGGTGGCAAGTCGGGATTTCATTTGTTATTGCTACTTATTATTCAGTCATCATTGCATGGGCTGGAAGTTTTGCCTTTTTCTCAATAGGAGAAAAGTGGGGAGATGATCCGGAAAGTTTCTTCTTTGGCGAGTATCTGAAAGCAACAGCGCCTGGAGACTTCGGCGGAATCGAACCTAAGGTTTTCTTCCCGTTGCTCATTGTCTGGGCTGTTACACTTGGTGTCCTGTTCAAGGGAGTCAAGAAAGGGATTGAAGCCGCTAACAAAATTATGATTCCTGCACTTGTTATTCTATTCTTAGTCATTGTTGTACGGGCATTGACATTGGATGGTGCTGTACAGGGATTGGACGCATTCTTTAAGCCTGACTGGCAATTGATGAGCGATCCGAAAGTTTGGATGGCGGCCTATGGGCAGATCTTCTTTAGTTTATCGATCGGATTTGCCATCATGATTACTTATTCCAGTTATCTTCCTAAAAAGACCGATCTTACAAACAGTGCATTTATAACAGGATTCGCAAATTCCGGCTTTGAATTGCTCGCAGGTATCGGTGTATTTGCGGCCTTGGGCTTTATGGCGCAGCAACAGGGCGTAGCCGTAAGTGAAGTAGTGGGATCAGGCATAGGGCTGGCATTTATCGTATTCCCGAAAATTATCAGCAGTTTCCCGGCATTTAACGGATTCTTCGGGTTTGCGTTCTTCGGCTGCCTGGTCCTTGCGGGATTGACATCCTTAATCTCTATCGTTGAAACATTCGTTTCCGGTGTACAGGATAAATTCAAGATTTCCCGTACAAAATCAGTTGCTTTTGGCGGCGGGCTGGCCGCGTTGATTTCCATTGTGTATTCGACAAGGACAGGAATCAACATCCTGGATGCAGTTGATTACTTCATCAATAGTTTCGGCGTGACATTGGCAGGGCTTATCCAAGTGATCTTGGTTGCCTGGATCTTCAGGGAAGTGAAAAGCTTGCAGGAACATGCAAATGCCGTATCTGATATAAGAATCGGCGCATGGTGGAGCATTTCCTTGACCATTATCACACCGATTGTCCTTGGCTTTATGACATATCAAAATATCTCAAGCAATATAAAAGAAAATTATGCCGGCTATTCTGATGGCTTCATAGCTATCGCAGGCTGGGGAGTGGCAGCTGCCGCATTAGTCACAGGTTTCATATTCATGGCTATCAAATGGAAAAGTGATGCGGAAACAAGCCTTGATTCCAAGGAGGTATCATAATAATGTCTATTAGTGCAGTTGTTATGATGGCAGTCGGAATGCTGGTCATTTGGGGCGGTTTTGCCGTTAGCATTTTACATGCGGTCAAGAAAAGCAGAAGTAAATAAAAAGCAGGCATAAATGAAAAAGAGCGGCTTATAATCAGCTGCTCTTTTTCATTTTCTGTTTTTCATCCTTTCGTTCCGTTCCCACAGGTTTAAATAGTAATAAGGGTCGAAGCTCCATTCTGTATAGCCATTATCCTTGTACATGCCGAAATGAAGGTGGGGAGGGAACTTCCCGCTTGTGCCTGGAGGGCCATAGCCGGTTGCTCCTACGCTTCCAATCACCATGCCCGGCTCCACTGTCTGGCCGATTTTAATGCCTTTCGTGAACCCGTTCAGATGGGCGAAATAATGGTACGTATTGTTTATGTCGCGTATCCCGATTCGCCAGCCTCCATAGCGGTTCCATCCCTTTATCTCGACTATTCCGTATCCAGTGGCCCGGACAGGCACTCCATAGTTGGCGAATATATCCGTCCCTTCATGGCTTCTTCTGCCACCCCATCCCCTTGCCACTCCCCAAGTGCTTCTGTAGCTGTAAGTGGATGCAAGAGGAACAGGAAACACTTTTTCTTGCAGGTCGATCCGGTTATACGTTTTAAATAGCTTTGCGTTCCCCATGACAATTCCCACGGCTTTATCACGTTGATAGTATTTCCATAACCCTATTCTTATATTGTCATCGCTGCTGCCGAAACCTTTAAGGAATCCGGCGATGCTGGCCAGAATGTCCCGATCATTTCTAGGGCTGGCTACACTGTCCCCGTTGCCGTCACGTCCTATCCCTCCATAGAAGAGGATAGATCCCGGGTTTGTATCATAAGGGTCGGGGTTGGCTATTCCGCTCCATTTTTCCGGAGGGACCAGGATTCCGATTGGCCCATCGGAGTCAGGCAAATCTTTTCTGGCATTCCTGATGCTGTGTTCGTATTGGTCGATTGCAGCTATATAATACCAAGGGATGTCGAAGCTCTTCTCGATTTCCTTAAAAAGTTCCATCCGCTTTTCATCTGGATTGAAGCGTGTTTGTGCCCCAGATTCTGCATGGCCCTTTTGGGGGGCAATAAATGAAAATACAATAAGGCTGCATAACAATATGTAAAATCGCACAAACTTTGCTCCTTTCTCATTTATCCTACGGTTATTGTTTGAGATTTTCTGTATATTACAAGTAATAAATAATGGAAATGGAAAGGTTCTCGCTTGTATGAAAACTTTCCTCTATGTTACAGTTACTACGAATATTTTCTGGATTAATATGGGCTTGAAGGGTTATTATGTAATTTATGCGGATGGGAGCGATTGAATGGTGAGTAATAGAACAAATGAATATAAGCGGAAACCTGAATGGTTGAAAATCAAATTGCGTACAAATGACAATTATTCGGGCCTTAAGAAGATGATGAGGGAAAAAAATCTCCATACTGTATGTGAAGAGGCGAAATGCCCGAATATCCATGAATGCTGGGCTGTAAGGCGGACAGCGACTTTCATGATTCTTGGTTCTGTCTGCACGAGGGCCTGCCGTTTCTGTGCTGTCCAAACCGGGTTGCCGACAGAACTGGATTGGGGAGAGCCGGAACGGGTGGCAGATTCGGTTTATCAAATGAACCTGAAGCATGCGGTCGTGACGGCGGTGGCGCGGGATGATCTGAAAGACGGAGGTGCAGGTGTTTTTGCTGAAACAGTCAGGGCGATCCGCAGAAAAAACCCATTCACAACAATAGAAGTTCTCCCATCC
>CAKQBC010000277.1 GCA_934215995.1 uncultured Bacillus sp.
TCCCTGTATTGCCCGTGGGATCCATCGTGAACATTGCTGCTGCCGAACTGGTCTTCGCTGCATTGCCGGCCAGCTGGAAAGCAAGGTTCATGAACGCCCTGCATACATCTGAGTGATGGGAGAGGAGAACTTGATTGCATTCATATCGGGTGGCGTGCGTTCAGGGAAAAGCTCATTCGCTGAGCGCATGGCTCTTTCCTTTTTCGTAAAGGAGAAACGAAAACATTTGTATTACATAGCAACTGCCGAGACCGCTGGAGACCGGGAAATGGAAGGGCGCATCAAAAGGCACAAGGATAGCCGGGGAAATGCCTGGTCAACAATCGAAGAACCAGTCAGAATCGACGAGGGATTACGACAGGTCGAATCAGGTGCGGTTGTGCTGGTCGACTGCCTGACTGTTTGGACAAGCAATGTGCTGTTCAGTGAAGGGAAAGACAGTATTATCCTGCTGGAAAGAATGGGGCAACTATTCCAGGCTGCCAAACAGAAAGACCTTGTGCTGATCCTTGTTTCCAACGACTTGAATGAAGAACTCCCAATCCGGGATCCTTTCATCCAAAACTATGTCCGTTCGTTGGAGGCAGTGCATGCTGTTGCTGCAAACTGCGCTGACCAAGCTATTCAAGTCATTGCCGGCCATCCCGTCTTTTGGAAGGGGGAGGCAATGCCAATATGAGACCATTCATACATGGATTTTTTCTTTCGCTGCAATTCCTGACAAGGCTTCCGATTAGACGTTCATTCGATGTTAATGAACAGTCGATGAAATGGGCTTTACGCTTATTTCCGGTTGCCGGACTTATTATAGGGTTGGTCTTAGCATTGCCCTATTGGCTGTTCCAATCGTTTTTACCCATGTATGTCCTCGCTTTCTTAGCCGTCAGCCTATGGGTTTACATAACGGGGGGATTGCATTTGGATGGCTGGATGGATGTGGCCGATGCAGTCGGATCGAATGCTAAGCTTGAAAGAAAGTATGAGATTATGAAGGATTCACGAGTCGGCAGCTTTGCCGTACTGGCTGTTCTATTTTTGCTGGCATGGAAGTCTATTTTGCTGTACGAACTTTTCAAGCTTGTGCCGGTACCGGATATGTTTCTTCTTTTGCTCGCCATCCCGGCAATTGCACGGTTTCAGTCACTTCTGCAACTCGCTTTTGTCCCGGCGTTTCAGAATAAGGGAATGGCCCATATGTGGAAGCGTTATTTGAACCGGACGGATATCGCAATCTCTGTCTGCCTGCTCATTCCGATAATAATTTTTAAGCCTGCCATCCTCCTTCTCATTCTTGCTCAGCTGCTGTTTTCTTTTTTGTTCGGCAAATGGGCAATGAGGCAATTCAAAGGAGTCAATGGTGATCTGGTGGGGACATCAATCGAAGGAGCGGAGTTATGGAATCTAAGCCTTCTGTACATTTATACCTTATCCGTCATGGGATGACGGTTTTTAATCAGGAGAAGAAATATCTGGGGCATTCAGACATACCGGTTTTACGGGAGCCTCTGGAAACAGCATATCAAAAGTTGAGGAACGAATTTGCTGACCGTAAGATCGATACCATTATCAGCAGCGATCTGGCAAGATGCCGGCAAACGGCTGAATATTTGTTTCCGAAACAATCAATTTCTGTCGACAGCAGGCTTCGGGAAATGAATTTCGGTGATTGGGAAGGCCGTAAATATGAAGAACTGAAAGAAGATAAGGAGTATTCCGGCTGGCTGTCGGATTGGAAGAGAAAACAGATTCCGAATGGGGAATCTTGGCCGCTCTTCCATGAAAGAATCAAGGACTTCCTTGACAGCCTGTTAAAGGATAGTACTGAATTTGGTACTGATATTGCCATCGTTACCCATAAGGGGGTGATCAGGGAAATGGTTTCCCTGTTATCCGATGCGGAGGAATATTGGTCGATTGAAGCAGACTTCGGCACTTGTTATGAAATGAAGCTTTCTAGAGAAGATGGAAAGTGGTCCTGCAGCGGCCACTAAAGCCCGTTCGGATAAGCAAGAGAGGATGTTGACAGATGCAGCAAATAAGGGATTTATCCGTCGTCGATTTGCCGGCTGGACAGGTTTTGCTGACAGCCTGTGATATAAGTGCATCGATTGGCGACAAGGAGCATGATGTTTTGCACGTTGACCCGGCATTGACGGGAAAAATGACCGTCCGTACAGCTTTGCTTGAAATCCTGGCAACAGGCGCAGAGGTTGTGGCAGTCACCAATATGATCGGGGCGGAAATGCATCCGACAGGCGAAAAAATCATTGCGGGCATACGTGAGGAACTTGAGAGTGCTGAGTTAGGGCATATCATTCTGAACGGAAGCACCGAGGACAATATGAAAACATCGCAAACAAGCGTAAGCGTTGTCGTAAATGGCATCGGGGAAAAGGCGGCACTTAAGATGAACAGCATCCGGAAAGACGCCGCCATTTTCGGGTTCGGCAAACCGAAAGTCGGTGAAGAGCTCCTGCGGGAACCAGAACTTGAGGTCAATTTCAAGCTGATCAGGCAACTGGCACAACATGATCATGTGATGGAGACTGTTCCGGTCGGTTCAAAAGGGATCCTTACCGAAGCGGAAAAGCTGGCTGAAGGGAACAACTGTTTTTTTCGCTGTACACCTGCTTGCCCGCAAGAATGGCTGAGACACTCAGCGGGTCCATCGACCGCAGCAATCGTTGCTGTGGACAGAGCATACGCAGCCAGATTCGAGGCTGAATTCCCTCAAGCCTATTTGGTCGGATACGCAGATAGAAAGAAATAAACGTTACATAAGGCTTCTCCGATTAAAAGGGGAAGCCTTTTTTGTGTTGAAGTGCCCTTCTAAAAGCGGAATATTATATAATGAACTTATGGTGAAATCAGGAAATAAACCGGTGCGTTAAATCACCTGGATTGTAAAATAGGGAGGAATCTGAATGGTCTTGCAAAGAATTAGCCTGATTACGATCGGGGCTGTGAATTTGCCGCTTTTACGTTCGTTTTATAAACGTTTGGAATGGGAGGAAACAAAGAACAGTTCTGATGAATACGCTGTCTTCAAAACAGCGGGTGTTCTCCTTTCCTTATTTCCTATTGAGGATTTGGCAAAAGATGCAGGTGTTGATTTGGAGAAAAGCACGGATACTTTTCGAGGTGTGTCCTTTGCTATCAACATTGATAAACCGGAAGATGTTGATGCTACAACTGAAGCGATCAGAAAAGCGGGAGGCACTATTTTAAGGGAGCCCAGTGCTGCTTTTTGGGGTGGAAGAACAGCTTATTTTGCTGATCCAGAAAATAATCTTTGGGAAATTGCCTGGAATCCGGACTCCATGTTCGATGAACGCGGCGCTATGATTTCTTTTTGATGGTCTGTTTTTAACGGATGCCGCTTTCTTGACAGCTGAATCGTATACAGGGTTTAGGTGCTTAAGAATCTTTAAGAAATCTGCTGCCAAAAATTGAGCTGTATAGAAGTGTTTATGAAAAGTCCATTAAACGTTCTTATCTTCATTCATTCATTCTTTCTTTCTTTCTTCATATTCGATGTGATGTTTTGTGTCCTGTATTGGATCAGGATACGTACGATCACTCTTTGTACCCATTGTAATATCATCATAAGGTGTATATTTATTGGATGGCAGTGACTTCTTTTTTATTATTCGGTATGTAATAATCCCCACTACAATAATTAAGAATAAAGTATAAATGATCGCCATATGAAACATCACTCCCTTTAGATGGATTCACCTATTGCTTCATTCTACTTTTGTGCAATTTATTCCTCTGCTTAACTGATAACTAACTATGAAATAAGCTAAATTTTTAAAGAGCGGAAACTGTTCTTTTTTAGACTTGAGATTCGGGATGTTACGATATGCCTTTCAGTTCCTTGAAAATAGCAGATATTCATAAAATGGCGGTGAATATATGAA
>CAKQBC010000278.1 GCA_934215995.1 uncultured Bacillus sp.
CAAACCTGTCGAAAGGCGACTTCCAGCAGCTGGCTGACTCCCTGTTCAAGGCCGGGACTGGGGATGGAATCGTAAGCGAATACCGTGACGAACATAATAGGCTTCACTTCTATGTGCTCGGCAAAAAACAGGATAAGAACAATGCATTGTCATACAGGGTCGCAGTCCGCCATATAGACGGGGCGGGACCGTACAAAAGAGGGGTATCCTTATCAGGCGGCAAGGCAAGTGCGGCATCACCGGGACGTGTGGCCGTCTATCATCATAAAGTGAAGAACACGGGAAATGGGACAGACTTGATAAGACTGAATGTTTCAACAAAAGACAATTGGGAAACACAAATCCAGAATGAAGTGATTGAAGTGAAGCCGGGACAGACGGTTGACGTTCCGGTTTACGTGAAAATACCTGAGACGGAGAAAAAAGGGAAGGGGAAAAAACAATCTACGAAATTGACAATCACCAGTGTTTCGGAAACAGATCCGAATAAGCAAGATAGCTTTACCAGAACGATCAACAGCAAAAAGAAATAGTATGAAACCAAAAACAGCGATGGTGCCGTTGCCCAACGCTGTTTTTTCTAGTTTACTGAAACAAAACACTTCAAGCCGGATATTGGCTTAAGGGCTGTTTCTCTTGTTTTCATTCGGATGTCAGGAAGCTATAAATAGCATAAAATGGACTTTTCAATCCAATATCTGAAAATGGTATCCGGGCAGTTCTTTTCATATTCCTTCATTTTCAGGTACATGCCCATCCCATCCGATACATCATGCCAGAGATCGGTAAATACAAAATCATAGTTTCCTTTTGGCATTTCTTTCTCCGCATACTCAAAAGCATCGGCTTTAATGATTTTGATTTTATCGGCATGTTTGAACTGCGGCAAAATATAGCTCCTGAACAAGCTGATGACGTCCTCATTCATGTCGACGACCGTTACGCTGTCCACTTCTTCCTTAAGGGAAACCATATATGCATAGTAGCCCAGTCCAAGGCCATATGTCAGTACATGCCCGGAAGCTTCATCCACTGCTTCCTTCATCGTTTCGATTTCATTCGGTGTGATTGTCATCCAAATGCGCCCGTTTTCCAGTACGGCAGGAAACGAAAATTCTTTGTCAAAAAAGCCGATTTGCGGAATCTGCCTGCCTGCTTTTGTCCGCACAATATCATTGCAGACAAAGCCTTCATATGGCTTGTACGTTTCGTATTTCAATTCGCTGCTGCCGGCTTTTATCGTTGGGATCTTAATGTGCCGGTAATAAGGATTTTGAGTATATTCGTTTGTATCCAATCGATGGATCATTTTTGTGAAGTAATGATTAAACAGGGTTTTATCCGTTTCGTCATCGGCAATATCCATTCCGGACTGGGCTGCCAGGATCGCTGCAAAGGCATATTCAGCCGATACGCCGAATTGCATGATGTTTTCCATTTCTTCTTTGGTGATGCTATCAGGGGCATCGTTCAGATACCTGCTCAATAAAGCAAATACCCTGTAGTTCTCTGCATTGATTTGATCTGTCACTGTTCGTTTGTCTGTCATCGGCTCACCTGTATCATGTTGATCTTTTTCCTTTACAAGTATAACAAAATCAATTTCAAAGGGTAAGGAACGATAATGGTTTTAATAGGTAGAGGTAATGGAAGTTAAATGGCTGGACAAGGTACCTGTCTCCTTGTTTCGGTATACACTATAAAAAGAAATGAAATGCGGGGAAGGATGGAGGTTCATGCGAAAAGAAAGACTCCTTACGTGCAAGGATCAGGGTTATGCACCTCCGTTTCTTCTTAAGCAGAAGCTGAAGGAGGAAGTGGTCCGTTTTGTTTTGCCTCATAAGGTACAGGTTATCGAATATTATAGTCTGTCAGATGGATGCCGCAGAATATTTACGGAGAAGATGCACTACCAGGATACGGCGAGCAAATGATTTTGCCTCCATGTGACGTTTCTTACTACAATCTATTCATTAATGGGGTCCTGCAGCCTCCTGATGTTTATACAGTAGCTAAAGGAAAGATGTTCTTACAAACGGATGATATCCCGATTGCCAATGCACCAATTATCTTGCAAATGATTACAATATAACCTTTGGTATGTAAGCCTTTTTAAGAGCACACCAGCCATCGGTCATTGGCCTGCGGATTATGGACAACTATCCAGCAACCGGGGTGGTCCATCATCCAATCAGTGAGTAGAAACAATCCGCCTCACTGATTGGAAGACTAAATGGTTATGTGGTAATAATCGTATCTGAGGCTGGTGTGAAATTAATAACTTCCAAAACAACCGGAGTCCCTATTGGAACCGAGGAACCGGCTGGAACCGTTATGGTTAAGCCCCCTATCCCTGTGGCACCCGGAGTATAGGCTGTTAGCCCCGCCATTTGCAACACACCGTTGATAGAAACATTGTAATAGCTGTTTGCAGCGGCTAAAACCGGCAATTCTGCAACGGCAGCGCCTGTATCAGCAAAAAATGCAGCCGCATCGATGGTTATAGTGGCAGGGCCCGTAGTTGCAGCAGCTGTCTGATGGAAAAACCGTTGAGCAACAGGATTTGCCGTTACGATTGTGGCAGCTTCTATGGCAAGCTTCATGATTTCGAGAGCCATATATAATCCCCCTTTTTTGATAGTCATCTTTACATCTTATGTTGCAGGCGTGAAAAGGACCCTTTGTTCGTATATATAAGTGAGAATAGATCTGATGGCATTGGCTTTCAAGGGGTGGGCTTTGTCTTATGCCTGAGGATTGATTTTCTAATGCCGTAGGTGGCGGTGGGATTGTATGTGCTTTTTTCTCCATAAATTGATACTGAGCGGGTCAATTTATGATTATTGAATCATTGTTTTTATTCAGAAAACATATTATATTCAATCTTCAAGAAAGAAAAACGAAGCTAAAATGAGAAGGAAGGGGCTCTATGAAAATCATCAGGCAATTTATTTCAAGAAGGCCTGCAGAGAAGCGGCTTACATACTTTTACGCGATGGTTACGACCGATGAACAGGTGTGGCTGTTGCGTAATCAACGCAGTGGGGATTTATTTCTGTTGGAGGGTGAAGAAAACTATGAATTTTCTCTCCCTGTTTGGCCAACCCGCAGTTTTGCGGAAATGGAGGCCGAAAAAATAGAAAGCGGGTCATTTGAAGCATTCAATGTTCCGTTGGCTGAGTTCCTGGATGATATGCTAGTGGATGTCGAAGAGGATTGTGGCATTGCAGAGATTTTTCCGAATGGGAAAGACGCCATCCTGCAAACACGGGATGACATGAAGGAAATAATCAGCAAATTGTAGAATAGAATATGCCGGTATAGTGGCCAGATTGATGCACTGCTTAGATTAACTCCATATTTTATTTTCCTGCAAAGCAAGCTGCCGTATGGGCGGCTTTTTTTCTGTGAAAATAAATTAGGAACTGCTTATCCCGTATACTCCAGATCTTTAATGGATACTATAGAAATACACTAAAAAAGCCAATAAGAAAGCAGAGCTACCTGTGGGAAGGTATCTTTGTATAAAACAATTTGGTTTTGGTTATACTAACTACTTTGTAGTTCTTTGAAAGGCTCCTTGTTAATCAGCATGGAGTAGATGATCCGAAGCATTCGGTGCGATATGGCAACGAGTGCTTTTTTCTTGCCCCTTCGGGCGGCTATGGACCAATACTTTGTGGCTAACCATCTGTTTCTGCATCGGGATACGGCCCACGCGGCTTCGCACATGGCTGATTTGATATGGGGATTGCCTTTCGTTAACCTTGTACTTTTTCGTTTTCCGGCACTCTCATGGTTTCCGGGAGATACACCTGCCCAGGAAGCCAGATGTTGAGAGGTTGGAAACTGTCCCATATCTATTCCGATTTCGGCAATGATGATGGCTGCGGTCTCTTTCTTGATTCCTGGGACTGTAAGA
>CAKQBC010000279.1 GCA_934215995.1 uncultured Bacillus sp.
ACTATACAGTTTAGAATACTATTATGGGATATGCGATATCGACGTTTATTTGAAGTTTAGAAAGGGAGAATCACACATGTTTGGAATTGGTACAAAAGATCTTGGGATAGATTTAGGGACTGCGAATACTCTAGTATATGTTAAAGGAAAAGGCATTGTAGTGAGAGAGCCTTCTGTAGTTGCGTTTCAGACGGACACAAAGGAAATCGTCGCTGTCGGGAACGACGCGAAAAATATGATTGGCCGTACTCCCGGGAATGTTGTGGCTTCCCGCCCGATGAAAGACGGTGTCATCGCTGATTATGACACGACTGCAAAAATGATGAAATATTACATGAACCAAGCGCAAAAGAAAGGGATTTTTGCTAAAAGCCCTTATGTAATGGTTTGTGTTCCATCCGGAATCACGGCTGTTGAAAAACGCGCCGTTATTGATGCGACACGTTCTGCCGGCGCACGCGATGCGTTTCCGATTGAAGAGCCATTTGCTGCGGCAATCGGTGCTAACCTTCCGGTGTGGGAACCGACAGGAAGCATGGTTGTCGACATCGGAGGAGGAACAACTGAAGTAGCGATCATCTCACTGGGTGGGATCGTTTCTAGCCAATCTGTCCGCATCGCAGGTGACGAAATGGATGAAGCGATCGTGAATTACATCCGCAAAACATACAACTTGATGATCGGGGAAAGAACAGCTGAAGCAATCAAGGTTGAAATCGGTTCTGCTGGAGATCCTGAAGGGATCGAGAACATGGAAATCCGTGGCCGCGACCTTCTGACGGGGCTTCCGAAAACAATTGAGATCACTGCTGAAGAAATCAGCAAAGCTCTTCATGATACAGTGTTTGCGATTGTTGAATCTGTCAAGAATACACTTGAGACAACTCCGCCGGAGCTTGCTGCTGATATTATGGACAGGGGTATCGTCCTTACAGGAGGCGGAGCCTTGCTGAGAAATCTTGACAAGGTCATCAGCGAAGAAACAAAAATGCCTGTCATTATCGCTGAAGATCCGCTTGATTGCGTAGCAATCGGCACTGGAAAAGCATTGGATCATATCCAGGAATTCAGAAATCGCGCTAAATTATGATATTAAAGGTTTAAGACTCTTTACATTCTGCGGTATACTGTAGAATGTAAAGAGATTTTTATTCCTTTTTACTTTGACCGACAATTCTTTTAAACGATAGAGGTGCAACTTATGCCACAGTTTTTTCTGAACAAAAAGCTTATTTTCCTTTTGATAAGTATTATTATTCTCGTGGCATTGATCGGCTTTTCAATGAGGGAAAAGGAAAATGTTAGCTGGCCTGAGCAATTTGTCCGGGACAGCGTAGGGTTCGTCCAGCAAATTTTTCATACGCCAACTCAATATGTGGTCGGATTCCTTGAGGATATAAAAGACCTTCAGAATACATATGAAGAAAATAAGAAATTGAAAGCCCGCCTGGATGAATACTTGAATCTGCAGACTGAAGTAGAACGGCTTGAAGACGAAAATGAAAAGTTGCGGGAAAATCTCGATGTACAGGACGACTATTCGAAATATTCGCCTATTCAGGCTACAGTCATCGGACGCAACCCGGATCGTTGGGATGAGATGATCATCATCAACAAAGGGAAATTGCAGGGTGTCGAAAAGAATATGGCTGTCATTACAGCGCAAGGGCTGATCGGGAAAGTGAAATACGCTACCCAATTCTCCGCCACTGTCCAGCTGATGAGCACAACAGATCCGCAGAACAGAATTTCCGCTGTGATCCAGGGGAAAGAAGGAAAGGTTTACGGGCTGATTGAAGGCTATGATTCCGAGAAAAAGATGCTGCTTATGAAAAAAATCGATTTTGATGTCGATGTTGAGGTGGGCGCAAACATCATCACTTCAGGACTTGGAAAAGTGTTCCCGTCCGGGTTGCCGATCGGAACGGTGGAAGAGGTTGAAGTGGATGAATATGGCCTTACGCAAACAGCCTATGTCAAACCGGCTGCCGATTTTTATGATTTGACACAGGTAATGGTCGTGGAAACCGATACGGACAAGGATCAGCTTACGGAAGGTCTGGAGGATGCGGATGATGAGGAGGCTGGCTTGTGAAAAAGTTTTATGTTTCCCTGCTGGCAGCCTTCCTGTTCATCTTTGAGAGCCTATTCGTAAACCAGCTGGCGGGCCTGTTTGCAGATGGCGACAAGATTTTGGCGCCGCGGTTTCTGATGCTGTTTTTGGTGTTTATGGCTGCTTACAGCAACAATCGGAAAGCCCTATGGTACAGCTTTGTCCTCGGCCTGCTCTTTGATATCGTTTATACCGAAATTCTAGGTGTGTACATGGCCATCTTCCCTGTCATCATTTATTTAGTGGGGAAGCTGATGAAAATGCTCCAGAACAACATTTTTGTCGTTTCGTTTATTTCCCTCGTAGCTGTTGTCATGCTGGAGTGTATAATCGCCGGTTTCCATTCCTTAATCGGCTCAGTGAACATGTCCATCAGTGAATTTATGTCGATCAGGCTATTGCCGACATTGCTTTTGAATGCCGGAGCCGTTGTCCTGTTCGCATATCCTTTCAAGTATGTGATCACGAAGTTTGGCACAGATGCAGAAGGGGACATGCTATTCAGGAGAGGGAAATGACCGCCGGGTAACACTGCCAGAAATGGCATCGGATAAATGCTTGAAGAGACTGCAATGACACTGTTTGCATGCCCAATAGTCCCTGCACATGACCGGGAGCAGCCGCATGGCAGGGACGGCATTATTGGCCTGTCCAGAAAGGAAAATGCAAAGCCGGTGTAGAATATAGAGTTGTTGAGGTGGGAGTGCATGATAAGTAATAGAAATTTACAAAATGTTATGATCAAAGGCACCAAAGAAGGTCTTACCCTTCATCTTGATGGTTCTAGTTCTTTTCAGGAGATATTTAAAGAGCTGGAAGAGAAATTATCAGCCAATCTGAAAACCCAAAAGGATGAACCGCAAATAAAGGTGAATATCCATACCGGGAACAGGATTTTTTCTGAAGAAGAGAAAGAGCAGCTGATCAAGACCATACAAAGCAATCAAAATTTAGTTGTAGATAAAATTTATTCAGATGTCATTTTACATGATGAGGCGCAGCGCCTGATCAGTGAAAAGGAAATGAAAACAGCTGTGGGAATGATCCGATCGGGCCAAGTGGTTGAGACGCAGGGTGATATACTGGTAATAGGCGATATCAACCCGGGGGCTGTAGTGAATGCGGAAGGAAGCGTCTATATCATCGGCAATGTCAGAGGCAATGTCCACGCAGGCTGTGCGGGCAACCGTGAAGCGGTGGTCGCGGCCAGTGTATTCACAGCCGGAAGGATCAGCATAGCAAACATACATACTACTATTGCAGCTTCATCTGCCGGGGACGGCACATTGGAATTGCACAGTGCCTATCTGAACGATCAGGACGAAATCGTCTTCGACCGTCTGCAGGCATTAAAACAACTTAGACCGAATTTGACTAGATTAGAAGGGGGACTCTAATCGTGGGGGAAGCTATCGTCGTAACATCCGGCAAAGGCGGAGTCGGAAAAACAACTACATCCGCCAATTTAGGAACATCACTTGCCCTTTTAGGGAAAAAAGTCTGTTTGATTGATACAGATATCGGACTGCGCAATCTTGATGTGGTCATGGGACTTGAAAACCGCATCATCTATGACCTTGTCGATGTAGTGAAGGGAAGATGCAAAATCCACCAGGCACTCGTAAAGGACAAGCGTTTTGACGGCTTGCTCTATCTGTTGCCTGCCGCACAGACAAGCGATAAGATGTCCGTTAATCCTGAACAGATGAAAACATTGATCAATGAATTGAAGCAAGACTATGATTATATCATTATCGACTGTCCGCCGTCGCTC
>CAKQBC010000280.1 GCA_934215995.1 uncultured Bacillus sp.
CAATATGCAATGAGCGAACTGAAGATACCGGCTATCCAGATCGAAATAAACAGGCGTTACCGTAAACCGGAAGAAGATACGCCTGCCTTTATGCGTTTACTTAATTCTTTGGAGGAAATCATCATGAATCACCCGGGGGGGACACAACGTTGAATCTAACTGAAATCACAGTCCTGGAGCAAACGTCTTTTGTTCCGATCAATCAGATTGAATTAAGCCCTTTGCAGATTTCCGAGCTTAATCTGGCTGACTATCTGTTCATCCAAGCAGAGGGCCCAGCCGGCAAAAGCGCCAGATGTATGATTCGCCCAAATCCGGCTTTGCCTGCCGGAACGGCAAAACTATCTAAAAGGGCAAAATCGGAATTAGGGCCCTGCAGCACCATCCTTCTGCATCAGGTCCAGTACCAAAATGTCCAAACCGGCATTCCCAAGGTTGAAAACATAACAAAAAAAGTCGTATTGGCCTCGCATGACTTAGTGGACAAATATTCAGATACAGTTGAACTGATCAACGCAGACAGCGGCTTTCGGCTTCCTCTTAAAATAAGAAAGGCAGATAACCCGGCTTTTGAAAATAAGATTTTCATCAACAGATACCATAAGCTCCTTCTTGGAATTGACGGCAATTCCCGCAGGAACCTTATCATAACGGGTGTGCCGAAACAAAAAAGCACAGTACTGAAAAGAATGAAGCAAATCACAAAGATAATAGCCCTTGCATTAGGAAAAAAATTCATTGGATACCGTGAAGTCGAATTGCGTGCCGCCTATATTTACCCTTTTGATGAAAGCCATAAAGTCGCGCGCCTTCACCCTAATGTAAGAAAGGTGCTCGGCATTGAAGAAAGCGATGCCCTGATCATCGAGTATAATGGGAATAAGGTCAAGCTACCGGTTCTTGATATCGATACAAATCACGTCGAGGAAATCTGTAAAGTCGAACAGGAATTTATTGATGGCCATCTATCAATCGGAATCCCTGCGGCTATGAGAAAGAAATTGGGCGTCCCACATATCGGCACAGTCATAAATGCCAGGCGAAGCATGGCATCCATGCTATTCAAACATATAAACCGGATTATTCTGCCCGTGCTTGCACTCTGGTTTACAGTCCTGCAATTTTTCCAGCCGATTTCCGAAAAAGAGAACATCATTAAATACATAGCAGCCTTGCTGATATTGACGCCAGTCATCATCTTCGCGGCTGTATCCGAGGAGCGTTCCAAAGTAAAATAGATTCTGAATCTTAACAGAAAAATCAATTAACGGAAGGAGCCGGAAGAATTGTTCAACAGCATGAAAGAAGCGGAGGATTTCATCTACGCCTCCTATTTGAAGGCAAGCAGCCATATTAAAGGAAAAAAAGATGAGGAGACACGGAATATAGGGCTCGCCCGCAGGCTGTTCGATGCAATCGGTTCGCCCGACAAGGAACAGGCCAGCATCCTCGTGACAGGAAGCAAAGGAAAGGGCTCTACCTCGAGGCTGATCGCCTCCCTTCTCGCCCATGCCGGTTTGAAGGTTGGTTTGTTCACCTCCCCCCATCTCGTACACTTTAATGAAAGAATACGCATTAACGGAAAAGCGATTTCCGACCAGGATTTTATCCGGTTAAGCAATCAGATTGAGCCGTCCGCCCGCTCAATCGAAAGTACGCTTGAAGAAAACGAATACCAGGGGCCAATCGGGCTTGCCCTGGCCATCGCTTGCCTATATTTTAAAGAACAGGCTACAGACATCAATGTAATTGAATGCGGAAGAGGCGGAGCCTATGATGAAACGAATATTTTGCATAATGAGTGGGCCGTCATCACGCCCATTATGGTTGAGCATGCCCAGTACCTGGGACCGACAGTTGAAGATATCGCCAGGCATAAACTCGGAATCATCAAACCGTGCACAAAGCATGTGTATGTAAGCGACCAAAAGGATAACCTTAATCTCATCAAGACATTGATGCCCGAAAACAACGGTGCTTCCTGCAGCTTTTATAATGAACACTTCAGTGCTTCCGATATCGCATCCGGCCAGCAAGGAACAACGTTTACTGTCGAGACGAAACAGCAGACGTATGAAGGGCTGGAGCTGCCCCTGCTCGGGAGCTTCCAAGCGATTAATGCGGCAACAGCAATCCGGATATGCGAGGACATAGTTAAGGAAGCCCTTGATGAGACTCTTGTTAGGAAATGCTTCCGCTCCATTCAATGGCCTGGAAGGATGGAATTGATCGCTGGCTCCCCTCCCGTTGTCCTCGACGGCGCCATCAACAAGGAATCCGCACGGTACGTCGTCCAATGGCTGAAAACCCATCAATGGAAACATATTGTTTCGATAATAGGCGTTCCATCCGATAAGGATTACAAAGGTGTCATCGAAGAACTTGCGAAAATCTCAAAAAAAATGATCCTGACCAAGCCGGACATAACGCACCTACACTTCCCTGCCGATGCCCTTCTGTTTGCCGAAACGGTTGCGGAACAGGCAATAGAAACTGAAACTCTGGCGGCAGCGGTCGAGCTGGCGAAACAAGATAAAGAGGCAGAAGCCATCCTTATCATCGGCACACAGACGCTGATTGCCAATGCAAAAAGACTGTGGAATCAGACATTGGATGATATAGGATTATAGAGTAACGCCTTCAGATTTCCCTGAAGGCGTTACTCTTCCCAAGTCCAATTAAGTCTGAGCCCTTTCACCGTTAAGCGGCCGGCTTTTCTTCCTTCTTCTGCAGCTTTCTGCCGATTCCCATTTTCGGAATGGCCTTATAGAAAATCCAAGCCGACAGGATGCCGATGGCCGCACCAGCCATAATATCCGCCGGATAATGGACGCCTACCCATACACGGGAAAAGCCTACGGCCAACGCAAGCAAAATCCACAAGTACCCATTCTTCTTCCTGAACAGAAAAAATGTGAAGCAGATCGAAAAAAAGAGGATTGTATGGTCACTCGGAAAAGAATTACCAATCTCTTTTTCGATCAATTTGCTTACATCCTGTAATTCAGCGAATGGGTTTTGGTTGGCATACAGCTTCCCGATAAGCTTCCCGGCTGCCACCGCAAACAGGCATGACACAAGCCCGCAGATGACCATAAGCCGGTCTCTTCCTTTATTCATTGCCCATAGAACAAGCAAGACTGCCGCCAATGCGTATATGGTATAGTCCGCAATGGTTATAAACAGC
This sequence comes from uncultured Bacillus sp., assembly GCA_934215995.1. Classification (GTDB taxonomy): domain Bacteria; phylum Bacillota; class Bacilli; order Bacillales; family DSM-1321; genus Bacillus_AD. Next base: position 3,188 of record CAKQBC010000280.1, read on the forward strand.
CAATTCAAAAACTCATATTCCTTCCCCAAATCATTAATTGCCCGGAAAAGGCTCACATTCCATTCAATCTCCATTTCCCCAATACTCCTTTATGTAATGTAAATATGTAAATGTTTATTATAGGCTTTCAAAAAAGCTACTGCAAGAATATTCTGTTAACTGTATATTTATGGGAAATGAATCGTATTTACCTTTCAGCCATCAAGTTTTACAACTTCCTATAACCGGATAAGCAGGCATAAACCTGCAGATAGTATGATATAGTTAATCCATACTCAAGCCAGTGAACTTTATATCATCATAGACCTGCATTCTGCCAGCGGAGGAAGAATCACAAATCAAAAGGGAGTGTGCCATTTGAAGAAATACGCAATTTTTGATTTGGACGGGACATTGCTTGATTCCATGTATGTGTGGGAACAGGTCGGCTATCAATTCTGCCAGGCTTATAAAATCCCTGTACCGGGAGACTTCAAGGAGCGGCTAAAAACGATGAGCCTGAAGCAGAGCGCCGATTACCTGATTGAGGTTGGGCAGCTCAGCATGGCACCGGAAGAAGTCATTGCCGAAATCGTCAGCCTTGTCAAAAAGCAATACATAGAATTTGTTGAGGCCAAGCCGTATGCAGCAGCCTTTCTCGGGCAATTAAAAAATGGCGGCGGCAGGATGTGCGTCGCTACCGCAATGGAACA
>CAKQBC010000281.1 GCA_934215995.1 uncultured Bacillus sp.
CAATGGGGCCGGACGGCCTGAAGGCAGTGACGGAATATGCGGTCCTGAATGCAAATTACATGATGAGGAAGCTCGCCCCTTATTACGATCTGCCGTATGACCGCCATTGCAAGCATGAGTTTGTGCTGAGCGGAAGGCGCCAGAAGAAGCTTGGTGTGAGAACGCTCGATATCGCCAAAAGGCTTCTTGATTTCGGATACCATCCGCCGACAACATATTTTCCGCTTAATGTTGAAGAATGCCTTATGATCGAACCGACGGAAACGGAAAGCAAGGAAACATTGGACGGCTTCATTGAAACGATGATCCAAATCGCCAAAGAGGTAGAGGAAACACCGGATGTAGTCCTGGAAGCCCCTCATACAACGGTCATTAAACGACTGGATGAAACATTGGCTGCCAGAAAGCCGGTCCTTCGCTATCAAAAAGCATAATTTTATTGAACATCGCCACCCATAGATCCGCAGGGCGTTCATTAACAAACGCCCTGCGGGATAATATATTCATTTGGCGCGAGCCAATACAAAAAAATCCGGAAGACTTAATCTTCCGGATTTTTTTACTTGCGTTTAATTTTTCCTGTCCATTGCTTAAAGCCGTTTTTTAGGTGGTAAAGCTCTTTGTAGCCCTTCTTGTGAAGCAATTGTGCGGCCCTGCCGCTGCGAAGTCCGCTTTGGCAATACAGGTAGACCGGTTTATCCGGACGGACTTCTTTTAAACGGTTCTTTAACTGGGACATCGGGATGTTTCTTGCACCCAGGATATGTCCAGCTTCATATTCATTCGGTTCACGGACATCGATCAATTGGGCTTTACGATAGCCTTCGATGAATTCTTCCTGTGTCAATGGCTTCACGATCCGTTTTTGTGACCACCATGTGTAAAGCGAGTAGACGACGATCGCTACCACAAGAATAATCAGTAATTCCAACAATGCAAAAACTCCTCTCACACTATAAACAATACAAGCAATACTAATTATAATATTGTCTTTTCATAATATCAAAGGAAATTAGCAACTATGTTCCGTGTATTCGGAAAAACAGCAATGCATGGGTTGGAGGCGATCAATCGGTGCAAAATCTCCCCTTAAATTACCATAGTTTGTTATCCTGTTATATGTTGGAAGAAAATATAGAACGGTGGTGGAATTCATGGAACATACGAAAGAGCGATGGGGATTCATTGATTCTGGTTTCTGTTCTCCCGCATATAACATGGCACTCGATGAGAAGCTGCTTGAATGGCACAGTGAAGGGAAAATCCCGCCGGTCATCCGTTTTTACGGCTGGGAGCCGGCTGCATTATCGATCGGCTATTTCCAGAAAGCCCATCAAGAAATAAATATCGAAAAAGTAAGGGAACAGGGATTGGGGTTTGTCCGGAGATCCACCGGGGGAAGGGCAGTCCTCCACGAACATGAACTGACCTACAGCGTGATTGTGAATGAAGAACATAATAAAATGCCGAAAAGCATAACAGAAGCATACAAAGTCATATCGGAAGGGATTCTTGAAGGTTTCCGGGAGCTGGGGTTCCACGCCTATTTTGCGGTGCCTGAAACGTCCGAAGATCGCCGCAAGCTGAAATCGCCGGACTCCTCGATCTGTTTTGATGCATCAAGCTGGTATGAACTGGTCGTTGAAGGAAGAAAGATTGCCGGAAGTGCGCAAACACGCCAAAAAGGCGTCATCCTTCAGCATGGCTCCATCTTGCTGGAGTTGGACAGGGAAAAACTATTTTCTTTATTCCGCTATCAGGATGCGGAAAAGAAAGCTGGCATGCTGAAGGCATTCAAAGAGAAGGCAGTCGCCATTAATGACCTTTCAGACCGTGGCATACATATGGACGAAGCGAAAGCTGCATTCAGGAGAGGGTTTGCAGACGGGCTGCAGGTGGAGCTGGCGGATATGGAATTAACGGAAAAACAAATAAGGGATGCCCGTAGTCTGAGCAAAGAAAAATATGAGAAGGATGAATGGAACTTCATGCGCTAACTGAAGGGATTTGCCGTCTATTTTTCTTGCATATGATTTTTTGCAAAAATAATATGATTGTCTGCCGCGCTAATATGCTGTACTATGGTGTATCTGAGTAAAAGGCATCGAAAAAAATCTATAAAATTTTCCAGTTGTTGCTTGCAGTTTTATAGAAGTCTTATTTACCAAGGAGTTTTCCGGTTCTGAAAAAAAGCAACTTCTAAAAATTTTTGAATATCTTCCTTAAAGAGAAAAATCACCGCAGTATCTCTCTTTTCCTCTCTTTTTCGAATGATTGCAAGTTTGACAAAATCAGAAACCATCCTCCTAAAACACAATATATTGGGCATGATTAATAATATACATACTATATATTGAAGTTTGCGTTTTTGTATGATAGATTTAGGGTACTGTCAAAAAGGACGGACAAGAGCAATATAATTTATAAAATATGTACCATTAGACGACATAATAATTCAAAATGCCATATGGCAAGCATCGTTTATACAAAGGAGAGGTAGCAATGTCTGTTGCGATTAAAGAAAGCATGATGAAGAACATTGAAAGGTTGAACCGGGATATTAAATTATTCCCTGCAGTGCATCCAATCACTCCGGATATGAAATTGACCCATAAAGGTGTTTCACGTTTAGTGATGCTTGACCGATATTCGTTCAAGGATACTGAAAAGATTACATTAACGAATGGAGACTTTGTCGTACTGACAATCAGGGAAGATCCGAAGTTTCCGGCGAGGGGCCTCGGCTATATCGTAAGCATCGATTGGGAGCAGAAGAAAGCACGCGTTCAGGTCGAAGAGGAATTCAGGGCTGCGTTGGACGACCCTGAAGAAATGGAAACCGGCATCGTCAACCGCTCATTGGATGTCATTGAAAAACCGTTGGAATTATTCTATGAACAAATTGCAAAGCGTAACGCAACAGGCCTGGCTGCAGTAGAAACAACGGAAGAAAAAAGGCAGAAGTGGTTCGAGAAGTTCTACAAGGAACTTTCAGCAATGAATTTCGTTCCGGCAGGAAGGGTTCTGTACGGTGCGGGGGCCAACACGGATGTCACGTATTTCAACTGTTACGTTATGCCGTTTGTCCAGGATTCAAGAGAGGGAATCTCTGAACACAGAAAACAAGTGATGGAAATCATGAGCCGTGGCGGCGGAGTCGGAACGAACGGAAGTACGCTTCGCCCGCGCAATACGCTAGCCAGAGGCGTGAACGGCAAGTCTTCCGGTTCTGTTTCCTGGCTTGATGATATCGCGAAGCTGACACATTTGGTCGAGCAGGGCGGTTCGAGGCGCGGAGCCCAAATGATCATGCTGGCTGACTGGCATCCCGACATTGTTGAATTCATCATCTCCAAAATGCAGAACCCCCGCATCCTGCGTTACTTAGTGGAAAATACAGAGGATGAAGTCATCAAAAAATATGCGAATGAAAAGCTGAAGCTTCAGCCGCTGACAGAAAAAGAAAAAGCGATGTACCAAAGCATCATCAACTACAAATACATCCCAGGCCAAGGGGGCTTTAATGATTCAATCATTGCGGATGCGGAAGAGAAACTGCGGACTGGCGGCACATACAGTGTCCATAATCCCGAGTTCTTGACGGGTGCTAATATTTCCGTCTGCCTGACAAAGGAATTCATGGAAGCAGTCGAGAATGATGGCGAGTACAGCCTGCGCTTCCCTGATGTAGAAAGCTATGACGCAGAGGAAATGGCGATCTACAACAACTCATGGCATGAGGTGGGCGATGTCCGGGAATGGGAAAAGCTCGGCCATAAGGTGCGCGTATACAGAAAGATCAAGGCGAAAGAGCTTTGGAACCTGATCAATATCTGTGCGACTTATTCCGCTGAACCGGGTATTTTCTTCATT
>CAKQBC010000282.1 GCA_934215995.1 uncultured Bacillus sp.
TGCCGGTCATGCCCCTGGACAAGAAGTTTGAGGCGTTCAACTGGAACGTCCTGTCGGTGAACGGCCACGACTATGACGCGCTGTCCGACGCCTTTGACAAGGCTGCCGCCATGAACAACGGCAAGCCGACCGTGGTGATCATGGAAACCATCAAGGGCAAAGGCGTTTCCTATATGGAAAATAACTATGCTTGGCATGGAGTTGCTCCAAGTGAAGAACAGTTGGCACAAGCTTTAAAGGAATTAGGTGATCATCATGAGTAAAGTAGCGACAAGGGAAGCATATGGCCAAACACTTGCGGAATTAATCGTTGAAAATGAGCGCGTTGTTGTTTTGGATGCGGACCTGACGAAATCAACAAAAACAGTGGATGCGAAAAACGCTTGCCCTGAAAGGCATTTTAATATGGGGATAGCCGAAGGAAACATGATGAGTGTAGCGGCTGGATTGGCTGCCAGCAACAAAATCGTCTTTGCAAGCACGTTCGCTATGTTTGCTGCAGGCCGGGCATTCGAGCAGATCCGCAACAGCATCGGCTATCCGCATCTTAATGTAAAAGTATGCGCAACCCATGCGGGCATCAGTGTCGGGGAAGACGGTGCTAGCCATCAATCCATCGAAGACCTTTCTTTGATGCGTTCCATCCCTGGCATGACAGTTATCCAGCCATGTGATGCTGCTGAAACAAAAGCGGCGATTAAGGCAGTTGCTGAAATCGATGGACCATGCTACGTACGTTTGGGCAGATGTCCCGTTGCGAAAGTATTCGATGAGGCAAACGAATTCCAAATCGGAAAAGGCGTTGTTTTACATCAAGGAAGCAAAGTGGCAATCGTTGCAACCGGCATGATGGTGCAGGAAGCCCTTAAAGCGAAAGAAGAGCTGATGAAGCAAGGCATCGAACCAACTATCGTCAACATCCACACAATCAAGCCGATGGACAGCGAGCTTCTGATCCGTTTGGCAAAAGAGCATGACGTCATCATCACATGCGAAGAGCACAGTGTCATCGGCGGCCTGGGAAGTGCGGTAAGTGAAGTGCTGGCTCCGCATAACCTGTGCAAAATCATGATGGTCGGCGTTCAGGATACATTCGGCGAAAGCGGGACTCCTGATGCACTTTTAGAGAAATATGGTCTAACTGCAAAACATATTGAAGAAGTGACAGTAACGGCTTTAGAAAAATAAAAGATACAAAAAACGATTCTCCGTGTTGGGGAATCGTTTTTTGTCGGCTGTTTACGCAAAAATTGTGATTTTTGAAGAAGAAAGGAATAACCATTCATGTGGTGGAGTCATTCAAGGGAGCTTGCTTTTTCAACGAAAAGGAGGCATTCCTATACTAAGAGGCCTTGGCTTAAACCGCGTATGCTGATAGATCATGGGTTCATCCGGAATATTTCCTATCTTGCTTTTAAAGTCGGGCTCCTCCACTAGCATCCATAATATGCCCTGTGACCCAACGCGCTTCCTCAGATGCTAAAAACGCGACTACATCAGCAACATCTTCAGTGGTACCGACTCTATTGAATGCGGATATTGCTGCTGCTCCAGCAAGCCCTTCTGGTGTGGACCTCATTTCCTTGTTCATATCAGTAGCCGTAACTCCTGGCCTTACTGCATTAATGGTAATGCCTCTTGGGGCAAAATGTGGAGCTAAGGCCAAAGTAAGTGTCTCAACGGCTCCCTTGGAAGCTGCATAAATGCTTTGCATAGGAGCGGCAACACGGGTAAAGCCAGTAGAAATGTTAATGATTCGTCCATTGTTCCTTATAAATGGGCTGGCTGCTTGAGTAATAAAGAATGGAGTTTTAAGGTTAACGTTCATTACATCTTCGAATATTTCAATTGACGTTTCTTCAAATGAAACAGGAGGTCCAATCCCTACGTTATTGATTAAGATGTCGAGGTGCGCAGTTCCAAATTCCAAGCGGACAGCATCTTCAAATGCGGTCCAAAGCTTTCTTATACCCGAAATTCCATTAGTTAAATCGGCTTCCAGAGCCACAGCCTTTGAGCCCAATTTCTCAATATCAGCAACAACTCCTAAAGCGGCATCCCTATTACTGGCGTAATGAACACCTATAAACTCTGCTCCGCCAGCAGCTAACTTTTTGGCTATTTCAGTCCCTATCCCGCGACTTGCTCCTGTAACCAAGGCAATCTTACCATTGAACTTTCCTTCATTCGTTGACATATTATTTTTGCTCCTTTTACGATAAATTTGATGCATAACCAATGTTAAAGTATTATAATAATTTTGAATAGTACGATATCTTTGTATCGTTACGATTAAATGGTATATTAAGAGCCGCGTGCATAAGTGCAACGGAGGAGGTGGAAATCGATGATTGAAATAACAACAGCCGATTTAAATTGCCCGATTACAATCGCCCAGAAAGTTTTGTCGGGTAAATATTCTCTCTTGATTATTTTTCATCTGAAGGATGGGCCTGTACGATTCAACGAACTGCTGCGAAAGTTTGACGGCTTAACGCACTCATCACTGACGAAACAATTGAGGCAACTCGAACACTTTCAGCTGATTCACCGTGAGATTTATAATCAAGTTCCGCCGAAAGTGGAATATTCCCTGACGGATTTAGGGGAAAAGCTCTATCCAACAATTGGTGAACTGACGGAATGGGGAAGCAAGTATATTGATAACTGTAAAATGGCAGCAAATAACTAAGGCTGGATGATTCAATCGGGTGCCGCTTATAGAAAATACCAGTGTATCGTCTACAGAGGCTTAAGCCACTTCCTTTCTGAAAGTGGCTTTTTTTAGTTGGCCGTTCGGGAGATTACGGGCGAGGCATCGGGAACGGTTTGCTTTCTCTGAAAAGCGAGTAAGAATAACATCCCGAAAATACATAACGCGCCAAGCCATTGGAAGGCCCCAAAAGGTTCCTGCAGCCAAAAAACTGTGGTCAGGACAGCGGAAAGAGGTTCTAACCCGCCCAATAAACTGGTTTCCTTTGGCTCCAGGCTTTGCAGGCTGGCGATAAAAAACCAAAAGGCGATCATCGTCCCGAAAATGATGACAAACGCTGTATACATCAACATCTCTCCGGATAAAACAGATACGCTTATTTGCCAGGGGGGATGGACAAAGCTCAGGGCAATGCCGCCGATCACCATCGCCCAGCCGACAACAACGAGCGATGAAAATCTCTTCAGTAGATTAACGGCATAAAGTGTATAGAAAGCAGCCGCAGCTCCTGAAAGAATACCCCAGACAATAGATGGTGCCTGGACGGACAGCTGTGTAGGAGAGCCGTTCGTTAATAAGAAATAACAGCCGGCTATCGATAACAGAATCATAAGTCCATCACGTTTCGCCAAAACAGCTTGTTTGCGGAAAATGTAATAAAAAATGATCATCACCGGTGATAAATTCTGCAGGAGAGTCGCTACCGCTGCGTTCCCATGGCTAATGGAAGCCATGTACGTATACTGGACGCCAAGCATGCCGACTGCCCCAAAAATAAGCAGCTGGATAGCTGTCCGTTTTTCTTTCCATATTGTTATGGCTTGTGAACGGTCTTTCCCGCATAATGCAACTGCCAATAGCAGAAAACCGGCTATAAGCAGCCGTGTGGACACAAGCCAATTGACTTCAATTGAATAATCGGCAAAAAGGCGGCCGGAAACAGTTCCACCAACGCCCCAAAAAATTGCCCCCATTATAACAAGTGCGAAGCCTTTCATCCTATTTGGTGCCTTCATCTGAAATCGCCAACCTTACATATAAAAATAGTGGTATTCTTTTCTTATGATAAAGGCTGCAACCCATATGGAATACAAAGATCGGATATAAAAATATAAGAATATTGAGGTGAGGTTATTTGATGAGCAGTTT
>CAKQBC010000283.1 GCA_934215995.1 uncultured Bacillus sp.
TAAGATGTAGAAAAAGGGGTTAGGGGATTGCCGATGATGGCCAGCCCTCTAACCTTTGATAATGATATTGGAGGGAATTAGTATGAGTCAGGGAGAAAAAATCACAGTTGAAAACGGCATCTTGAATGTCCCGAATAATCCGATTGTTCCATTCATAGAAGGAGATGGAATCGGTCCCGATATTTGGGCTGCAGCTGTCCGCGTATTGGATGCGGCTGTAGAGAAAGCCTACAATGGGGAAAGAAAAAATGTCTGGAAAGAAGTGCTTGCAGGGGAAAAAGCCTTTAACCAGACAGGTGAATGGCTGCCGCAGGAAACACTTGACGCCATAAAAGAATATTTCATCGCCATCAAAGGTCCGCTTACAACTCCGGTTGGCGGAGGGATCCGTTCTTTGAACGTAGCATTAAGGCAAATTCTTGATTTATTCGTATGCTTGCGTCCTGTCCGTTACTTCGAGGGTGTTCCTTCCCCTGTCAAAAGACCGGAAGATACTGATATGGTCATTTTCCGCGAAAACACAGAGGATATTTATGCAGGCATCGAATATGAATCAGGCAGCGATGCAGCTAAGAAACTATTAGACTTCCTTCAGAATGAAATGGGAGTTTCCAAGATTCGCTTCCCTGAAACTTCAGGTTTGGGAATCAAGCCGGTTTCAAAAGAAGGAACGGAGCGTCTGGTGCGTGCAGCCCTGAATTATGCGATTAAAGAAGGACGCAAATCATTAACGCTTGTCCATAAAGGGAACATCATGAAATTTACAGAAGGTTCTTTCAAAAATTGGGGATATGCCCTGGCTGAAAGAGAATTCGGAGATAAAGTATTCACGTGGGCTCAATATGACCGCATCAAAGAAGAGCAAGGCTCTGAAGCTGCGAATAAAGCGCAGGCAGATGCTGAAGCAGAAGGAAAAATCATCGTAAAAGATTCTATTGCAGATATCTTCCTGCAACAAATCCTGACTCGTCCAAAAGAATTCGATGTGGTTGCAACGATGAACTTGAACGGCGACTATATTTCTGATGCACTTGCTGCACAGGTTGGCGGCATCGGAATCGCTCCTGGGGCTAACATCAACTATGAAACAGGACATGCCATTTTTGAAGCGACTCATGGTACAGCTCCGAAATATGCCGGACTTGATAAAGTTAACCCGTCATCCGTGCTATTGTCAGGTGTTCTGTTATTGGAACACCTCGGCTGGAATGAAGCTGCTAAGCTGATCATCGACTCTGTAGAAAAAACAATTGCTTCTAAAGTTGTTACGTATGATTTCGCACGCTTGATGGATGGCGCTACAGAAGTGAAATGTTCTGAATTCGGAGATGAATTGATCAAAAACCTTGGCTGAAGTTAAAATGATGCCTGCCTGGGAGCAGCGCTGAAACGGTTGAAGATCAGGCCGCTTGCCGAAGTTTGTTGAACATGTAATGTTAACGTGATCCTGATAATGATTTGTCATTGTCTGGGAATAGGGATATAATAGCTTTACTTAAAAGAGATTCGGGAATAGTCCTCCCGAATCTTCTTTCAAATCTGCGGCTAAAATAATGGGAGTGATGAGTCAGAATGCTGTTAGGGAAGAAACGGAAGCTTGGCAGAAGCATAGAGGATATATCCATAGGCGAAAAGCTCTCGCTTACTGAAAAAATGGAAGACAAGGAATTGCTATTATATTTGGGATTGACCGGAGATGCAAACCCGCTATATATACAGCATGACTATGCGTCTTTAACCCCCTATAAAAAACCGCTGGTTCCTGGCGTGATGCTATCAGGGATTATCACATCCGCTATTTCAAAATACCTGCCCGGTCCCGGAAGCTACATCACCCAACAGAATATCTCTTACCTAAAACCGGTCCATCATTACGAAACAGTTCAATTTCTGCTAGAGGTTACCGAGAAACATGACCAGTACATAATAATCAGCTTCAATGGGCAAAACGAGGAAGAAGAAAGAGTCATTGAAGGGACAATGCATGTTTGCCCTCCCAAAATGACGGCGCCTGCTGATGGACAGGATTTCAATAATTTTTAAAAGCAAGAAGGCAGCTCTATCCTTTCGAGGGAAGAAGCTGCCTTCTTTTTTGCCCTTTTGGATCGATCTTGGCGTTAGAATAGAATAAGGAATGATGGCATACCCGATGCAAGGGCAATATAAGTCTGGTGGGAGCCCGTTTTTTTTAGGCATGTGTGCACATGAATTACATTAGTATTGTGGAAACGTTGAATTTCCATTAACATATTAGTGAATTGAACTAATAAGCCAACAATTGTCCTTTGCATGAAAACATAGAGAAATGCGGAATAAGGCTCTTAGTGAATGAGGGAAGCATCAATTTTAGGAGGCCGACATGTCAAAAAAGAAGATACTAGTAGTGGATGACGAACAATCCATTCTCACATTATTGGAATATAATCTAGTGCAGGCCGGGTTTGAGGTAATTACAGCAACAGATGGGGAAGAAGGCATTTCTAAGGCTGCCGATGACGCTCCCGACCTTGTTATCCTTGATCTTATGCTGCCGAAGGTTGACGGAATAGATGTTTGTAAAACTTTGAGACAAAGAAAAATAGATGTCCCGATTATCATGCTGACTGCCAAGGATGAAGAGCTGGATAAAATATTGGGCCTTGAATTAGGTGCTGATGATTATATGACAAAGCCTTTCAGCCCAAGGGAAGTCATTGCCAGGGTGAAGGCAATCTTAAGAAGGTCATCCCTCCGCTCCCCTCAGAATGCAGAAAGGGAAGATGAGATGATTGAAATTCAGGATGTCGTCATTTATCCGGAAAAGCATGAAGTATATTGCCGGGAGAATAAATTGGAGCTGACTCCGAAAGAATTTGAACTATTGTTGTTTTTGGCCAAAAATAAAGGCAGGGTCTTTACGAGGGACCAATTGTTAAGTTCGATTTGGAATTATGATTTTGCCGGGGATACTAGGATTGTGGATGTCCATATAAGCCATCTCCGGGAAAAAATAGAGGAAGAAACACGTAAACCCCGCTATATAAAAACGATCAGGGGATTAGGATATAAATTCGAGGAGCCTAAGGATTTATGATGAAATTCAGGTCTAAGCTATTGCTGACAATCGTTTCTCTGATAGGATTCGCGGTAATTGGCTTAGGTGCAGTTTTTGTGCATCTGATCGAAAAGAACAGCTTTGAGCATTTTGAAGATAATATGCAAAGCCATGCAGGTGCACTGGTGCAATACATAGAAGAACATGGGGGCCTTGCAGCTGTCGATGAAGATACGCAGGATACTTTAACTTTGCTGCAGGATAACTTGGCCATTCTTTCGCAAAAGGCCTCCGTCATTTACTCAAACAATCCGGCAGCTAACCTGCCGGCGGACACCTATCGCGAAATAACTGCAAACAGGACCGGGGGATATGAAGAATTGGATGGCGATCTTTATTATTTCTGGGAGCCGGTCAAGGATGCAGAAGGAACGATTACAGGATATGTGGTTCTGTCCAATACGTTTGTCAATAAGGGAATCTTGCAGGGCAGCTCGCTAATGGTCCTTATAGGCGCCATCATTTTCTTCTTTCTGATTGTCATTGTCACGACAAGCAAGCTGGCGACTAATTTCATTAAGCCTGTGCAGGATGCGGCAAATGCCGCGACCGAGTTGGCGAAAGGGAATTACCGGGTCAGGACGCTGCATAATCCCGTTAAGGAAACGAAATCATTAAGTTCATCCATCAATATTCTGGCGCGAAACCTTCAGGAGATGGAGGCATCTTGGGAGACGGAGCGGGAGAAGTTGTCGACGCTGATTGAACATATAGGGAGCGGTGTGCTCCTGATCGACAGCAAGGGGACCATTACGC
>CAKQBC010000284.1 GCA_934215995.1 uncultured Bacillus sp.
AGAGTATATTGACCAAATATACTCTCTTTTTCCCTATCATTTACATCTATGAACTAGCAGAAAGGGGAGGTGTAAGCATGATTAAGTATATTGCTCAGCGTATTTTCTATATGTTGATTACACTCGTGATTATTGCTTCTTTTACCTTTTTCCTCATGAAAATTATACCCGGAACGCCATTCGCCAATATTCAAAAGCTATCTCCCGCCCAACAGGAGATTATGTTCGACAAATATGGCCTTAATGATCCGGTCCCTGTTCAATATGCAAACTACATGATGAACTTACTGAAAGGAGACCTGGGGGTTTCGTTCCAGTTCAATAACATGGCAGTGACAGACATTATCGGTGAACTGATCCCTGCTTCAGCACAGCTCGGTTTCCAGGCGCTGATTATCGGATCTATTGTCGGGATTGTTCTCGGCGTAGTATCTGCCCTTTACCAAAATACATGGATTGATTACTCGGCAACGTTCCTGGCCGTTCTTGGGAAATCAATCCCAAGCTTCGTTTTTGCTGCATTGCTTCAGTATTATCTGGCAGTTAAAGCGGGCTGGTTTCCGGTTATGTTCTGGAGAGGGTGGGAGTATACAATTCTTCCGACCATTGCCTTATCCATCTTCCCGCTGGCAATCACGGCCCGTTTTATGAGGACCGAAATGATTGAAGTGCTGGGATCTGATTACATCACCCTGGCTCGCGCAAAAGGGGCAAGCTCGTTTGAGGTATCCTTCAAGCATGCTTTGCGCAATGCGTTAATCCCGGTCATAACCGTACTCGGGCCAATGGCAGTATCCCTTATGACGGGTTCACTTGTTGTTGAGAAAATTTTCAGTGTTCCCGGCATAGGGGAGCAATTCGTCAAATCAATCAACGTAAATGACTATCCGTTAATCATGGGAACGACCCTTTTGTTTGCAGCTGCTTTTGTGGTGATCATTCTGGTCGTCGATATCCTCTACGGACTCATTTATCCGCGTATTCGAGTCAACGGGGGTGGAAAATAAATGGAGACAATCACCATTCCGAAAGGAAAATTCAAACCTGCCGAAGTCAATACGTCTGAAGCGGAAGCACTCAATAAGCCTTCCTTAAGTTTCTGGCAGGATGCATGGCTTCGCGTCAGGAAAAATAAAGGGGCGATCATCAGCCTCATCATCATTACGATTTTGGTTCTGCTTGCCATCTTCGGCCCGATGATCAGCGGGAAAAGCGGGACAAAGCAAAATGTGCATCATAGCAATCTGCCCGCCAAAATTCCTGTTTTAGAGAATATTGAATGGCTTCCGTTCGATGGAAAGATGGAAACGAAGGCCGGAAAAACAATAGATATGTATGAAAAGAAAGGTGTTCCGGATGATGTTTATTACTGGTTCGGTACGGACAGCCTGGGTCGCGACTTGTTTACGCGCCTATGGGAAGGAACACGGATTTCTTTGTATATAGGTATGCTGGCAGCATTGATTGATTTAATCATCGGTGTTATGTACGGGGCTATATCAGGTTATTTCGGCGGCCGTATCGATACGGTTATGCAGCGGATAACGGAAATCATAATGGGAATTCCGAATCTGATTGTCGTAGTTCTTATGATACTCGTATTAAAACCTGGTATTCTATCGATCACAATTGCCCTGTCGATCACTGGCTGGGTGACGATGGCCAGGGTAGTAAGGGCGCAGGTCATGAAGCTGAAAGAGCAGGAATTCGTCCTAGCTTCCAGGACGCTCGGGGCTTCACATGGGAAAATCATCTTTAAGCATATGCTTCCGAACCTTGCCGGGATTATGATTATCAATACAATGTTCACAATTCCAAGCGCTATCTTTTTCGAGGCATTCCTTAGCTTCATCGGACTCGGACTGCAAGCGCCAGCCGCATCTCTCGGTACACTGATTGAAGATGGATACAAAACAATGCAATTATATCCGCATCTGCTGCTGTTCCCGGCGATCACACTAAGCATACTGATGATCACGGTGAACATGCTGGCCGATGGGTTACGGGATGCGCTTGATCCTAAAATGCGCGATTAAGGTAGGTGGCTACAATGGAGAAAATTCTACAAGTAAAAGATTTGCACATATCGTTCCATACATTCGCCGGGGAAGTGCAAGCCATCCGGGGTGTGAATTTTGATTTATACAAAGGGGAGACGCTGGCGATTGTAGGTGAATCCGGATCGGGTAAATCCGTGACATCAAAAGCGGTAATGAGGCTTTTGCCGCCGGGAAATTCGGAAATTAAAGCCGGGGAAATCCTGTTTGCGGATAAAGACCTCGCCAAAATGAAGGAAAGGGACATGCAGAAAATCCGGGGGAAAGAAATCTCGATGATTTTCCAGGACCCGATGACTTCCCTCAATCCCACAATGAAAATCGGAAAACAGATCATGGAACCGATCATCAAACATCAGCGATTGTCGAAACGGGAGGCGAAAGAACGGGCTTTGAATCTATTGAAGCTAGTCGGAATACCGATGCCGGAAGCCCGATTTGAACAATATCCCCATCAATTTTCAGGGGGAATGAGGCAGCGTGTGGTCATTGCAATCGCGCTTGCCTGCAATCCCCACATCCTGATCGCGGATGAACCGACAACAGCGCTGGATGTGACGATCCAGGCGCAAATCCTGGAATTGATGAAGGGGCTTCAGAAGAAAGTCGACACAAGCATCATATTCATCACCCATGACCTGGGAGTTGTCGCAAATGTGGCTGACCGCGTGGCAGTCATGTATGGCGGGAAAATTGTTGAGATTGGAACAGTGGATGAGATTTTCTATAATCCGCAGCATCCGTACACATGGGGGCTGATCAGTTCGATGCCGGACCTGGATTCAAGAGGGAAGGACCTGTATGCGATCCCAGGCACGCCTCCAAACCTTTTAAACCCTCCTAAAGGAGATGCGTTTGCACCGCGGAATGAATACGCGATGCAAATCGACCTGGAGGAAGAACCGCCGATGTTCAAAGTATCCGACACCCATTATGCAGCAACATGGCTGCTGCATCCAGACGCACCGAAAGTGGAACCTCCTGAGGCTGTACAAAGACGGATGAATTATTTCATTTCCGTGAATGGGGGTAAACAAAATGACTGAAAAGAAATTGCTTCTGGAAGTGAAACACCTGAAACAATATTTTAACGAGGGTAAGCCGAACATGGTGAAGGCGATCGATGATGTTTCCTTCGAAATTTATGAAGGAGAAACGTTGGGGCTGGTCGGTGAATCCGGCTGCGGTAAATCAACGACCGGGAGGACAATCATCCGCCTTTATGAAGCGACTGACGGTCAGGTTCTCTTCAGGGGTGAAAATGTCCACGGGAAAAAATCGAAAAAAGAACTGAAGGAATTTAACAGGAAGATACAAATGATTTTCCAGGATCCATATGCCTCTCTTAACCCTAGGATGAAAATCATCGACATTATTGCGGAAGGAATTGATATCCATGGGCTGGCAGCAAATGAAAACGAACGTAAAGAACGGGTATACTCTCTTCTTGAAACAGTCGGCCTGAGCAAGGAGCACGCGAACCGTTACCCCCATGAATTCTCCGGAGGGCAAAGGCAAAGGATAGGAATTGCCCGTGCGCTGGCGGTTGAACCAGATTTCATTATTGCCGACGAGCCGATTTCAGCATTGGATGTATCGATTCAGGCGCAGGTGGTCAATCTCCTGAAAAAACTGCAGAAAGAAAAAGGGCTCACATATCTGTTCATTGCCCATGATTTGTCGATGGTCAAATACATCAGCGACAGGATCGGGGTCATGTACTTCGGCAAACTTGTCGAAGTGGCGCCGAGTGAGGAACTATATGCAAACCCTCTGCATCCTTACAC
>CAKQBC010000285.1 GCA_934215995.1 uncultured Bacillus sp.
CTGCAATACATAGCAATCTCCATCCACAGTGTTTCATCGTCTGCACTTTTTAAGTACATAAGATCACAATACAAATATTTTTTATATATTTGTGTTGCTTTTTTTTGAATATCTAAGAAAGAGTCTTCCATATCTTTTTTTATATGGTATTCATAAATTTTTACAAACATATTTTCACTCCCAAAATTAAATGTTTTTTTAGTGATTCTATTTAAATCAAGAAAAACCTTCAATCACTAACCTGTCAGTCAATATAAGATGATATTGTATTCAAAACCGAAAAAAGACTGCCTAAAAAGTGGGTATCACCCTTCAGGCAGCCTGGGAATCATTAGGTTGTCACTCCAATCAGGTTTTCTGCTGGAACTTCCAGGTTTTCAATAAATAGCTCTGTTGTTGCATGGTTCATCATCGTTCGGATCGGACGGATTGTAAGGCCATTGCCTACCGCTTCATTTAAATCAACCAAAAGGACAGACAGCCCTTCCGTTTTCTTTTTCACTTGTTCAATCGGCGTTGTCCGCACAAGCAAAATCATCAGGTCTGAATGCTCTGTTCTCGAAATGAATACCTTTTGGCCGTTGACCACGTATTTGTCGCCTTTTCGCTCGGCAAAGGTTTTCAGCTTGGTCGTATCTGTGCCCGTATTCGGCTCCGTTACTCCAAATGCTTGCAGCCTCAGTGTCCCATCAGCTATTTTTCTTAGATATTTATCTTTTTGTTTTTTGCTTCCATGGCGAAGCAGCGTTCCCATCGTATACATTTGCGCATGGCATGCCCCGGCGTTGCCGCCTGAACGGTTGATTTCCTCAAGGATAATGGATGCCTCCGTCAAGCCTAATCCTGAACCGCCATATTCTTCAGGTATTAAAGCTGCCAGAAAACCATTCCTTGTGATGTCATCCACAAATTCATCAGGGTACGCCCCCGCCCTGTCCAGCTCCCGCCAGTACGAGTCCGGATACTTGCCGCAAATGGTGTGGACACTTTTTCTTAACTCATCGTGAAATAACTTCTCTTCATTTGATGAAGCTGCAATCATCTTTATTCCTCCCATATTCAGTTACTGTGATTCTTTTGGATGGATATAGTTACCTTCCCGTAAATTTCGGCTGGCGTTTTTCTGTAAATGCACGTACTCCTTCCAGACGATCTTCTGTTTGTATGCAACGATCATAGAAATCGATTTCTTTTCCCTTGGCGGCTTCATTCTGCATTCCAAACAATTCATCAATGGAAGATTTGCAGTTTTGGACAGCCAATGGGGCATTTTTTGCTACCATTTCGGCAAGCGCAATTGCCTTGTCATAGAGTTCATCTGGTTCAGTCAGTTCATTCAATAACCCTGCCCGATATGCTTCCTCGGCTGTCACCAATTTGCCTGTACAAATCCATTCCTTTGCACGGTGGGCTCCGATTCGCTTCGGCAGCAGCCGGGTGCCTCCACCCCCAGGCATGATGCCTCTTGTAACCCCAGGCAATCCGAAAATGGCTGTCTTTGCAGCAATAATCATGTCACAATTGAGTGCGATCTCAAAACCGCCTCCTAAAGCAAACCCATCAACCACAGCGATGACAGGCTGTCTCATGTCCTGAATAGTATTGAACATATTCTGGAACAACATATGCTGTTGTTTCCACTCGGACTCCGTCATATTGTTCCGTTCTTTTAAATCAGCACCGGCAGAAAAGGCTTTGCTGTCAGAAGAACGAATTAGCACTGCCCTTGCATTGCTGTTTCCTATGGATTGGCAGATAGCTATTATTTGCTCAGCCATTTCTGTTGTGAATGCATTTCGGGCTTCCGGACGATTTAGGATGATTTCCGAAATCATTCCTTCCTTACCCAGTTGATTCATTTCCACGAATGCCATGCTTTCTCCCCTTCCATCAATCGATTTTTGTACTTTTATGCCTGGAAATACGTCTTCTCTTGCTAATTTAGTTATGCAAATTTTATGCCAAAATATTTAAGGCTATGTTTTTGAGTGACAATAACATTCCCTCCAGTTTGTGTATGAAAGGTAGACAGACGGTTGTTGAATCTGTATGGATGACCGAACTCTCGAAACTTCTCTGTGTACGTCTTCGAGATTCCGTCAGATAAATCCTGTATAGATAGCAATATATGAACCGAACAATCCATGAATCACGAAAAAACCTGATTACCGTTGACTCCCGTCTCAAGTAATCAGGCTTATTTTTAATCAGCTTTGCAAACTGCCTTTCAACCATGGACGTGCCTTGAAAGGGCCGACCGGCAGCTGAATGAGGCTTGTTTTTCCCTGTGTTTCCAAGCCATAAATAGAGTCGCAGGAAAAGACATCATAACTGAGCAGTGGATGCCCACCTAATCCAAGAGCCGAGGCAGCCAATAATACCCGCTGCACCAGCATGCCCGCTTCCATCTGCTGGATGCGGTATCCCCTGTAGCCAAGTGCCTGTATATAATGATGCCGCTCCCCTCCTATATGGAAGCAGATCGGCACCTGCTGCAGGTTCACGTTATCTATTGTCATGCTGTACTGCAGTGCAAGCCTCTGGTCACCTGGCCGCAGCTCTTTCAAACTATGCCGCAGGCAGTCATACAGATAGGCTCCCGGCGGTATATCTTCAATATGATTCAGACAGGCATACAGCGACACACGTGGTTCCTTGATGCCATGTATACTGTCCAGGTCATTCCGGTAAGTAAAAGCAGAGATTGCTTCCTTCATAAGGGTGGCTAGCTTCTCTTCTTGCACCTCACCCAATATAAAATCCATTTCTGGAGAGAACCTTTTTCTGCAGGCTGCAGCCAGGTCATACAATAAAGTCCCTGTGTCCGGCAGCTTATGTTCGTTGAGAACCGGCTTTTGCTGTTCTTTCACGCCGAGCCTGCGGAATGAGCTGCTCGTTTCATACATGGAAGCGGCATTCATTTTCAGAAGCAATGGATATGGCTTAATGTTCCTTGAGCGTACATAATGTTCATGATGGACTGCCGGCACTTCCCGGCATAATTCCGATGCCGTCATCTTCCTGCTTTCCCCTTTACTGAATGTCGCCCAGCTAGTTGCTTCAACCGATAAGGGAATCATCGCATATGTACTTTCCTCCGCTTCAGCAAGCCCCACTAAGTGGTTAATGGCCTGGTCTAGAAACTGGAAGTACACGCCTGTCGCGAAACCGAATCTTTTTGCCACTTCAAGAAGCTGGCAGATCAGTACGCCTGTATCCAAGCCTTGCAGGCGATAGGAGAAATTATGGTATTTGAAAAAGTTTTTCCAGAACATCGCCGATATGATCACAACCGCAAAGCAGCTGGCAACATCGCATTGATTGCCTAGCACTTTGGATATATAAGAATCGAAATTCCCTTCACGGATCAGGTCCAGACTGTGATGCGCAACATCGTAATGATAGATTCCGGACGGCAAATCTTCGAGTTTCAGATAAATATATAGCTCGTTCGGATATAAGGCACCCCCGGAAGGCAAATAGCGCCTGAATGTTTCATACACACTCGCTTTCATTCCCGGATACGCCAATGATTGGCTTACTTGGGTGAGCCCGTACGTATACCACAAAAAATGGCCGATAGTCGCGAAATCAGGCTTAACGGGTTCACTTGAATTACCTATGGCTAAGGGAACCTCCATCTTGAAAGGGTATGTCTCCAAGCCCCTGTATAATTTATAGGGAAGCGGGGCATCGTCCCAATCCGCTTCCCAGTCATGAGGGTTCAACTGATCGACCCGGAAATGAAGATTATGCAGAAATTCCTTCAGTTTCATCCTACCGCCTCCTCTGCC